>NZ_JANJER010000004.1:0-183067 GCF_044878485.1 Dermacoccus sp. BD5
TGTTACGGTGGTTATAGCGAAGTGGGAAACGCCCGGTCACATTCCGAACCCGGAAGCTAAGCCCTTCAGCGCCGATGGTACTGCACTCGGTAGGGTGTGGGAGAGTAGGACACCGCCGGACTTCTTCTAAGACGTGATGGTCTTGAACAGCTCCCCCGAAAGACTGGGGTTGAGTAGTTCAAGACCATCACGCATTTCTACGTCCACTACAAACACCCTGACCCCCGCCGCCCCTGCGAATGCTTGTACGGGTGCGGATAGACACGTACATGACGTGGCCCACTCCGTCGGGGACTGGGCATCGATAGGTAGAGAGGGTCAGGCGCCGGCCTGCGCGGCCATCGAGGTGCCTTCGATGAGCGCGAAGGTGTGGGTACGTGACGTCGGGAAATACGTCGAGGAAGCCGTCGGTGCATGCGGTCGCCTCGGGGTTGGCCGTCGGCGTCGTGTCGCCCTCACCGCGGCTCGCACCCTGGGGCGTCTCGACGAACGCGACGTCGCGGTGGCCGAGGTCGTACAGGTACGTGGCCAGGGTGCGCAGCGCGGCGCGTTCCATCGTCAGCTGCAGGACCCCGTCGATCGCTGGGTGGCCCGTGCCGACGAGCGGGATGCGGCGATGGCGCAGGTGGTCGAGCGCCGCTGCCGAGACGTGCCCGCCGAGCGGGAAGACGCCGGCGTCGAGGGGGATGCCGGAGATGCGTCGCACGACCTCGCGTCCGTCGCTGCCCTGTGCCGGGATGAGCAGGATGCCGCTCGAGTTCTGGCCCAGGTGCTGCGTGAGACGGTCGAGCACGCTGACGGCGAACGGGTCGCTGAACGAGTTGAGCAGTGGACCCTCGGCGAAGACACCGACGATGCCGGAGGGTCCCTGTCGCAGGGACGAGGCGAGCGGGTCGGGGCCGCCGTAGTCGAGATCCTCGGCGGCATTGAGGACGCGCTCGCGCGTCGCGTCGGCTTCGTTCATCGTCCAGCACGGCCGGGGGGATGGCAATTTTGTGCTGGCACCCATCGATGTGGGACGGGCTGAGCGGTATCCGTCACGTGGTTACTGAAGCGTAGGTAGGGTTGGGGGATCGCGGCGCGGACCGCGACACCGGAGCTGACGACGGCCGAAGGAGACCACAGCGATGACGACCTCACGGACCCGGGTGACGCTGCTCGACGTGGCGCGCGGGGCACTGACGATGACGCCCGACGTCCCCCACGTCGCCAAGCATCTGCCGTCCTTACTGCTGCGTCGATCGGGCCGCGCCATGTCGATCGGCTCGGTGTTCGAAGGGCTCGCCGAGCGGCACCCGCAGCGTCCGTTCGTCGTGGCCGACGAGGGGCGCCTCACCTATGCAGAGGCCAATGAGCGCGTCAACCGGCTCGCGTGGGTGCTCAAGGACGCTGGGGTGCGTCACGGGGACGTCGTCGGGCTGATGTCGCACAACTCGATCGACATGCTGCTCGTCATGCTCGCGACCGTGAATATCGGCGCCGTCAGCGGGCTGATCAACTACAACCAGCAGGGCGATGTGCTCGCCCACAGCCTCGGAGTACTCGACGCCCGCGTCATCGTCGCCGAGCCGTCGTTGCTCGAGGCGGTGACGACGTGCCTCGCGGGGGAGGGCTCAGCGAACACCGCACCGTCGTCGGATACCGGGCGCCACGCGGACGTCGTCGGGCTCGACGAGCTCGTCGCACAGGCGACGAACGCGCCTACGGCGGCGGCGCAGAACCCGCCCGAATGCGCGCAGGTGCGCGGCAGCGACAAGGCGTACTACATCTTCACCTCCGGCACGACGGGCATGCCGAAGGCCTCCATCATGAGCCACCATCGGTGGCTGCAGTCGTACTCGGGCCTCGGCGGGCTGGGCGTGCGGCTGCGCGAGGGCGACACTCTCTACTGCTGCCTGCCGCTGTATCACAACAACGCCGTGACGGTCGCGCTCGGAGCCGTGCTCAACGGCGGCGCGTGCTTCGCCATCGCGCGCAAGTTCTCCGTCTCCAACTTCTGGGACGACGTCATCCGCTTCGACGCGACGTCGTTCGTCTACATCGGCGAACTGTGCCGCTATCTGCTCGGCCAGCCGCAGCGGGACGTCGACCGGGCGCACCGCATCCGCGTCATCGTCGGCAACGGCCTGCGGACCGACATCTGGGCCGAGTTCCAGGAGCGCTTCGGCATCGCGCGCGTCGCCGAGTTCTACGGGGCGAGCGAGTGCAACATCGCGTTCATCAACGCCTACAACATCTCCGAGACGGCCGGCACGTGCCCACTGCCGCACAAGGTCGTCGCCTACGACCCGGAGACGGGCGGCGCGGTGCGCGACGCGAACGGGCGGCTGCGTCAGGTCAAGGTCGGCGAGGCGGGCCTGCTGCTCGCCAAGGTGACGAAGGCGCAGCCGTTCGACGGGTACACCGACGACGACGCCACCGAGAAGAAGCTGCTGCGCGACGGTTTCAAGGACGGCGACTGCTGGTTCATCACCGGCGACCTCGTGCGCCGGCAGGGGCTCAACCACGTGGCGTTCGTCGATCGGCTCGGCGACACGTTCCGGTGGAAGGGCGAGAACGTCGCGACGACGGAGGTCGAGGCGGCCCTCGAGCGGCTGCCGTTCGTCGAGGACTGCGTCGTCTACGGCGTCGAGGTGCCCGGCTGCGACGGGCGAGCCGGCATGGCCGCCGTCGTGCTGCGCGAGGGCGAGCCCTTCGACGCCATCGCGGCCGTGGCGCTCGACGAACGCCTGCCGAAATACGCGGTGCCACTTTTCGTGCGCGAGGTCGATTCGCTCGAGCACACCTCGACGTTCAAGTCGCGCAAGGTCGAACTGCGCGACGCCGGGTTCGCCGGCGTGGGTGACGACCGCGTGTGGGTGCTGACGCGTGACGGCTACGTGCCCTTCTACGAGAGCTACCCCGAAGACGTCGCAGCAGGGCGTCAGCCGTGAGGGGTTGAGCTTCGCCGTCGGCCGGCCATGTGGTTGTGCGGCAGCCGTGAGGGGTTGAGCTTCGCGTCGGCGTGGTTGTTCGGCGTGGTGGTTCAGCGTGTCGGGCGTCAGAACGATGCGGTGGCGAGCTTGACGGCGAACAGGCAGAAGGCCGTCCCCGCGGCGAGGTGTGCGCCGGCGACGACGCGCGGGCGTCCTGCGACGCGGTGGCCGAGCCGTGAACTGATGGCGATGACGGCCGCGAGGTAGGTGAGGCTGATGATCTGCATGATGACGGCGAGCACCCCGAAGTTGACCCACAGGTGCGGATCGCCCGGCGTCACGAACTGCACGAAGAACGCGGCGAAGAACAGGATCGACTTGGGGTTGAGCATGCCCGTCGCGATCGAGCGGCGGAACGGGGACGTCGCGGTGCCGGCGTCATCGGGGCCCGCGCCGGTGTCGATGGGGTTGAGCGAGTCGTCCGTGGCCTCGGCGCGCGTCAGCGCTCGATGTTCGCGCAGCAACTGCACCCCTCGGCGCAGCAGACCGAACCCGAGATAGGCGAGATAGGCGCCGCCGATGAGCGTCAGCGCGCGGAAGAACAGCGACCCGCCCGTCAGCAGCGTGCCCGCGCCGGCGACGGCCGCGATCATGAGGATGCTGTCGCTGATGAACACACCGGCGGCGGCCTGCCAGCCGGCGCGTCGCGATACCTGCGCGGCGCTCGTCGCGACGAACAGCGAGTTCGGCCCGGGCAGCAGGATGATGAGCACCGCGCCGAGGGAGAACTGCGCGAGCTGGGCGAACGTCAGCGTCATGCGCGCTCGACGGACGCCTCACCCGCGCCGAGATCGCGGATGGCGGCGCGCTGCGCGAGGCGGTGCTCGCGACGGATCTGCGCGGCGCGGAAGCGGCGCTTCTCCTCCTCCGTCACCGGCTCGAGCGTCGGCACCTGACGCGGCCTGCCCGACTCGTCGACGCCGACCATGACGAGGAACGCCGTCGCGACGTGGACCGGGGGCGTGCGATCGTCCCACCGCGTCGTCTCGACGCGCGCGCCGACCTCCATCGACGAACGACCCGCCCAGTTGACCTGCGTCTTCACCGTCAGCACGTCACCGACGCGCACCGGGGCGAGGAACAGCATCTCGTCCATCGCGGCCGTGACGGCGGGGCCCTGCGCGAAGCGCGCCGAGACGGCGCCCGCGGCGTCGTCGACGAACTTCATGATGTTGCCACCATGGACGGTGCCGAGCAGGTTCGTGTGCTGGTTGCCCATGATCTGGCTGAGGACGAGTTGCGTGTCGGAGGGAGCGGTCATGACCGCCATTGTCTCGCAGGATCTCAGCGGTTCGTAACGAGCCCGGCGCCCTCGAGATGGGTGAACTCGTTGAACGTCAGCAACCGAGGGCCATGACGATCGATCGTGATGCGCGTGACGCCCGTGTTGACCGCCGCGAGGGTGAAGTGCTTCCACGCATCGAGGCTGCCGCCGGCGGTGAGGTGAGCCGCCGTCCAGCACACCGGGCCGGCCGACGTCACGACGACGACGTGCTCGTGCGCGGCGTCGACGAGATCGTCGAGCGCCTCGTTCGTGCGCGAGGTGAACTGCTCGAAGCTCTCCGGGTACTCGTGGTCGTACTGGCCGCCACTCCAGCGATCGACGGCCTTCTCGAACGTCTCCTCGAACGCGATGCGCGGACGCAACGTACGCACCATGTCGGCCTTCAACACGAGCATGTTCTTGTACGCCGGTTTGTACGCCGTCAGGAGCGCGCGATGATCGAGCTCGTTCCAGCGCTCGTCGAGACCACGCGCCACGACGCGCGGGGCATGCGCGGCGATGATGGCGTCATCAGGCTGTTCATCGGGTTTCGGGTGAGGGGGCTTGCCTCTGGAGGGTTTTCTCGGCGCGTGTGTGGCGGCGTCCTGGGTGCTCTCCAGGTGTTGCGCTCGGTCTGTTTCTCGGTCGCTCGACGCCGGGGCGGGCGGCGTGGCCGGCGCCTCCGGTTCGTCCGCGCGGGGGTGAGCGGGCGTCGTCACGTGTGTGGGTTCGGTGGCGGGGGCGTCGTCGAGCTGCCAGCCGGCGCCCGCGGCGATCTCGGCGAGAGTCTGACGGTGGCGCTTCATCGAACCACTGACGATGAGGCTCGGTGCGACGCCGTGCGCGGCGAAGTGCTTGCCGAGCAGATACGCCTGCTCGTGGCCCGTCTCGGAGAGGTTGTCGTAGTCGGACTTGCCGAAGGACGCCTGCCCGTGGCGCACGAGCCAGACCGAACGCGTTTCCATGGACCAATCTTGCCGCACCACGTGCTACCCGCGGGTAGCCTTTCGTCGTGCATTCCACGACCGCCCTCGAGGCCACCGTCACGACTACGAGCGGGCTCACGAGCCACGTCACCTTCATTCCCGTCGACGACCCGGCGGCGCCCGTCCTCGTCATCCGACCGGCGTTCGGGGCGCCCGCGTCGTACTACCGGCACCTGACGCCGGCGCTCGCCGAGGCGGGGCTCGCGAGCCTCGTCGTCGAGTACCCGGGGCGGGAGACGCGCGACGGAATCGGGCGCGAGACGACGTACGGCTACGACGCGCTCGCGACCGGGGTGCACGAGAGCGTCATGACGCACGTGCGCGAGCTTCGGCCCGACGCCCCGGTCGTGCTGCTCGGGCACAGCCTCGGCGGGCACGTGTCGATCTTCGCGGCGGCGCTGCACCCGGATGGGCCGGCCGCGGTCGACGGCGTGATCCTCGCGGCGTCGGCGAGTCCCTACTGGCGGGGGTACGGGGCGCCCGGCAGGGTGCGCTCCTTCGCGGGGACAGCGCTGATGGCGACCGTCGCGCGCGCCGTCGGGTACTGGCCGGGCGACCGGCTGAAGTTCTGGGGGCGCCAATCGCGGGTGCTCGTGCAGGACTGGTCGCGGATGGCGCGTACCGGGCGCGTGCGTCCGTCGGGGGCTCAGATCGACTACGAGGCGGCGTTGGGGGCCTATGGCGGGCAGGTGCTCGCGATCTCACTGCCGAACGACTCGTTCGCACCCGTCGGCGGGCTCGAGCAGATGCTGCGTTGGGTGCCTAAGGCGCGCGTGACGCGCTGGCACTCGCCGGACGATCTCGGGCACATCCAGTGGGTGCGTCGCAACGTCGACGTCGTGCCCGTCATCGCTGCGTGGGTCGAGGAGAACGTCGCGGCTCGGTGACGGGTGCGTGATGGGTGTTGACGCCTGGCGGCGGGGGGTAGTTGCACGAGTTATGTGCATCTGCACGTCGAATGTGCGGCACATTCCTCGTGCAGATGCGCAGAAGTCGTGCAGCTAAAAACTGCGATTGCGTCCGGTCGATGACGAAGCGTGCAGGTTCCAGATCTGACGAGCGACGTCGACGTACTGCTCGCGTGGGCCTGCGGTGGAGGGTGTCTCTGGTTCGGCGGCGCTCTCGCCATCGCTGTCGAAGCAGTGGACGAACGTCGCGTGGACGAGGGTGAGGACGTCGTCCGGGCTCGTGCACGCAGGCAGTCCCGAGGCGATGTACTCGGCCTCGGCGTCGAACTCGTCCGACGGCGCGCCGATCTCGGCGAGCCCGAGGAGGTTTGCGGCGTCGAGGATCTCGCTGATGCGGGGTGCCACCGTCGAGCCCCGCAGGCGCGCCGGGATGACGTGTGGCTCGCCCTGTTCGCGCGTCACGCGCCAGGCCACGCCGCCTGGTTTCTCGGTGACGGCGTAGGTGGAGGTGCCGTACTCGGTGTCGCGGTGCCAGATGAGCGCAACGCCGTCATCGGCGGCATGGCCGTCGGGCAGGGCGCCGTCAGCGACCCACCGCCGGTACTTCTCGGCGCGGCCCGGTTCACCGAACAGGTGGGGGCACGCGCTGCCGGGGAGAAAGCCGAGGCCGTCATCGAGGGGTGCGAGTGGGCCGAACGAGTCGGTCGACGACGCCTCGAACCAGCAGTTCATGCCGGCGCTGATACCGGCCAGGACGGTGCCGTTCGCCGCGGCTTCGCGCAGGAGGTCGGGCAGGCCGTGCGTGCGCCAGATCGCGAGCAGGTTGGCCGTCGACCCACCGCCGACGTAGACGACGTCCTGGGTGAGGACGTGGCGGGGGTCGCAGGTCCAGTTGGCGTTCGCGGACTTGGTGAACAGCGACAGGACGCTCGTCTCGGCGCGCCCGGCGAAGGCTTGCTCGAACTTCGCGGCGTAGTCGAGGTCGTCGCCGCTGGCCGTGGGGACGAAGCAGACGCGGGGACGCTCGGCGCGCGTCAGCTCGAGGATGTGCTCGTCGATCGGCGTGACGGCGCCCTCCTGAGAGAAACCCCCGCCGCCGAGGGTGATGATCGTGCCGGTGAAGTTCGTCATCCCTCGATTGTCGCCGAGGCGATGCGTGGTGGCGACAGACTTTCAGTCGGCGGGGTTTGGTCTGCCGTCGGGTGTGAGTGCGGGTGCAAGTGCGGGCGCCGGTCCGTCGTCGTGACTCACCGTCATGGGTCGTCGAGCTCGTCGCTCTGGGCCCAGCTTCCGGCGTGGTTGAGGACGACGGTGAATGTGGACGAAAATCACCGATGGGTACGAGAATCGCAGGTGAGCACACGCGTCGCCGGCGTGGATCGTGAGATGCCGGGGTGAATGCGACGGCTCGCACTCACCCCGGCATCTCACGCTCGGGCCCGACCGGCGTTCACGCGACGGGTAGGGCGCTCCCGTCATGGGCGGAAAGCGCGGCGCGGCTCAGGCCGCAGCCTTCGCCGGAGCGTGCGAACCGTGCGCCGCCAGCGAGTTGGCCGGCTTCGTCAGGTGCTTCGGGGCCACCTTCGCGTGGTGCTTGCCGACCGGCTTGGCCTTCGGCAGCGCCTTGTTCGCGTCCTTGCCGTGCGGCTTGGGTGCGGCCTTCGCGTGAGCAGGCTTGGGTGCAGTCTTGCCATGCTTCACCGTCGCCAGCTTGGGCTGCGGCTTGGCCTTCTCACCCGGCTTGCCGTGCTGCGCCGGGGCGGGCTTGCCGTGCGCCTTCGTCCTGCCCGGGTGCGCCGCCTTCGTGCTCGCGGTGCTGCTCTTCGAGTTGGACACGCTCGTCGTCGTGCTCGAGCTGTTGCCCGTCGAGCTGGACGCGCTCGACGCCTTCGTGCTCGTGGACGTCGTCGTGCCCGACGTGGCGCTCGTGCTCGGCGAGGCGCTCGTCGATGAGCTGGAGGTGCTCGTCGTGGGCGCGCTCGTCATGCTCGACCAGCAGCCGCTCGAGGCGGCCCAGGGCGACGTCCCGGCCTGGTTGTAGAGCTCGAGGGCGGCGGCGTCCTGCACCGACGCGGGCGCCGAGGCGGCCGTCGTGTAGCCGGCGGCGGCCGACAGGCCCTTCCACGTCGAGTTCAAGAACTGGTAGGCGCCCGAGGCGCCACTCGAGGCGTTGACGGCCTGGTAGTTGCCGCCGCTCTCACAGGACTTGATCTTGGCGAGCACCGATGACGCGGACGACGAGGACGTCGACGTCGCGGCGCTCGCGGTGGAGGCCAGGCCCGCACCGGCGACGCCGACGAGCGCGATTCCGCTCGCGAACGTCATGGCGCGTTTGCGCTTCTGCTTGGGTGCGGCGTCCGTGATGTCGTGCGAACGGATCGGGTCGGTGGTGGCGTCGAAGTGGGTCATGACTGTTCCTCTCGTCGGTCTGTTGACGTCATCCACCGTGCCGACGCTTCGTTGCGGGCGGCTGACGCGACTCTGACGGCGACGAAACGTTGTGAGCCTGCTGTGAGGCGTGCCGTCATCGCATCCTGTCGACGGGCGGGCGGCTCTGATCGCTTGTGGTGCAACAGTTTTCGACAGAAGCACCGCGTCGCGGCGAGCCGCCGGGCGAGGGTCCGTCGGTGCCTCAGAGAGGGCGCGTGACGGCCGGCGTTCTTATCGAAATCAAAGGCGAGGTTCTTAGCGTCGCCGTCATGAAGGCACTCATCGTCGACGAATCCGGCCGCACGTCGGCACGTCTGCAGCCGGCGCTCGCGCAGGAGGGGTACGTCGTGCAGGCGGCCTCTCAGCGCGGCGAGGCGCTGTGGTTGGCGAGCGAGGCGGAACCCGACGTCATCGTCATCTGCAGCGCCCGACCCGGCACGCACGACGTCCCCGTCGTCACCGCCCTGCGCGGCGACGGCGAGCGCGCGCCGATCCTCGTCATGGCTCGCCGCGGCGAATCGGCCGACCTCGTCGAGGTGCTCGACGCGGGCGCCGACGACGTCGTCACCTCACCCGTGCCGTTCGCCGAGGTCGCCGCGCGTCTGCGAGCTCTGACGCGCAGGGCCCCGCACCTCGTCGAGGACGAACTGCGCGTCGGGACCCTCCGTCTGGATCGCGCGGCGCGCGTCGCCGTCAGGACGCTCGACGACGCCACCATCGGTGACGCCGGCATCGATCACGCCAGCATCGGTGACGCCCTTGCCGAGCCGGGCGGGGCCACCACCCGCGACGTGGTGAGCGGCGCGCAAAGGGGTGAGGTGGCGATCGACTCACCGCCCGCGAGTACGCCGTCCTCGAACTGCTCATGCGCAACGCGGGGCACGTGGTGTCACGCGCGCGCATCGTCGACGACGTCTGGGGCGGGCTCGATGCGGCGACGTCGAACCTCGTCGACCAGGTCGTCAGCCATCTGCGGCGCAAGCTCGACCGCCCGTTCGGTCGCCACGACATCACGACGGTGCGTGGCGTCGGCTACCGCATCATCGACTCAGCCGCTCAGCTCGACGGCGTCGTGCGACGCGCGTCCTGACGGGCCCCACCCCCGGCCTGCCCGGGCAGCACGACGCCCCGTCAGGACAAATCCTGACGGGGGCGTCACCGGCACGACACATCGTGCCGAGAGGTCTTACGTGGCCCAGCAGCTGGAGCTGGCGGCCCAGGGGGAGGTGCCGGCCTGGTTGTACAACTCGAGGGCTGCGGCGTCCTGCACCGACGCGGGCGCGTACTTGGCCTTCGAGTAGCCCTTGGCGGCGGAGAGGCCCTGCCACGTCGTGTCGAGGAACTGGTAGGCGCCCGAGGCGGTCGACGACGGGTTCTGCGCCTGGTAGTTGTTCGAGCTCTCGCAGAACTTGATGGCGGCGAGCGTGCTCTGCGCGCCCGAGCCGGTCGCTGCGGAAGCGGTGCTCGCGAGGCCGGCTCCTGCGGTGCCGACGCTGGCGACTGCGCCGACCAGGGCGGCGGCGCGGTGACGGATGTTCATGGTCGAGTGCGACATGTGGCGTCTCCTCGGAAGGTGTGAGCGGGCACGAAGTGGTGTTGCTCCGTGCGGGTTCTCCACCTGTCTAATGACCGAGCCCCGGCCCGCCACAAACGCGAGACGCCCGCCGAGCCGTGGCTCGACGGGCGTCACCCGGGAAAAGCGTTGCGTCAGCGCGATGCTCGGCGACGCATGACGAGCGTCACACCCGTCGCGGCGAACGCGAGCGCGGCAGCGCCCGTCAGCGCGCCGGTGTTCGACGACGGCGCGACGCGGTCGGTCTGGACGACGGGGCCGGCCGGCTTCGACGAGGCGTGGGACGTGCCCGGCTTGTGCGGCATCCCGCCCGGCATCTGCGGCATGCCGGACATGCCCATGAGCGTGGTGAACCATGCGTCCCACTGTGCTTCGGACGCGTTGGCCGACGGCGGCTTCGGCAGGCCGAACATCGTGGCGACCTTGCCGGCCCACGCGTCGTACTCGGCGTCGGAGGCGTCCATCGCGGGCAGTGCCGGCAGGCCGAGCAGCTTCACGACGGCCTTGACGTACGTGTACGCCTGCGCGTCCGTGGCGTTCTCACCCGGGAAGGGCGGCAGGCCGAGGGTCTTCGACGCCTGCTGGAACCACGCCTCGATCTGCGCGTCCGTGGCGTTCTCGCCGGGGAACGGCGGCAGCTTGGCAGCCAGCTGCTCGATGGTGGCGGGCATCGTCGGCTTCGGGGCGGGCTGCTCGGCGAGGGCCGGAGCGGCGAACGAGACAGCGACGAGCGCGGTGCCGAAACCGGCGGCGACGCGGGAGGTGAGTGACACGTGAGTCACCTTTCGATGAAGGCCCGCGAGGCTCGGTCTCGAGCAGATCGGGCATGCACAGCCCATTATGAGCTACTTCACAGGGTGGCGGCGACTCGGCGAGCTGTGCGCTCAGCGGATACGCGAACTATCGCGCCAGTCGCGACGGCAACGTGCGGGTTGGGTGCTCCCGCGCGCTCACACGCCCGTCCGACGGAGCGTGCGAACCCGCACTCCCGTCGAGACAGGACGTGCGGGTTCGTCGAGGGGCAGAGGCGATCAACCGGCGCGGTAGGCGGCCCATTCGTCACGTGTCGGGACTGCGAGGACGCAGATGTTCTTCCACGTCGAGCCGAGCTGACGCCCGAATCGTCCCGTGTTGTACGGCAGGCCATAGCGTTCGCAGATCTCGCGCACCTTGGGGGCGACCTCGATGTAGCGGTTGCTCGGCAGGTCGGGGAAGAGGTGGTGCTCGATCTGGTGGCTGAGGTTGCCCGTCAGCGTGTGAAACGTGCGGGTGCCGGAGATGTTCGCCGAGCCGAGCATCTGCCGGATGTACCAGTCGCCGCGCGTCTCGCCGTCGATCATGCGTTCGTCGAAGGTGTCGACGCCGTCGGGGAAGTGACCGCAGAAGATGACGGCGTGCGCCCAGACGTTGCGCAGTGCGTTCGCCGCGACGGTGCCGCCGAGCGCGCGCAGCGCCGTCGAACAGAAGTTCGTCGGTCGTCCGAGGGCCTTGCCGACGAGCGCGCCGACGGTGGCCGCAGCGAGCGGCGTCGCGACGTAGTCCTTGGCGACCATCGCGATGGCCTTGTCGCGCAGCGCCGCGATGTCGGCCATGACGGCCTCGCGCGACTTGTACCCGGCCTTGTACTGATCCCACTCGATGTCGTAGCTCGCGATGCCCCATTCGAACATCGGCGCGAGCACGAGGTTGACGAGCGGGTTCGCGAGGTCGCGCGGCTTCCACGGCTGGTCGTCGCTGACGCGCAGGATGTTGTAGCCCACGTCGCGGTCCTTGCCGATGACGTTCGTCCACGTGTGGTGCAGGTCGTTGTGCGTGTGCTGCCAGCCGCGGGCGGGCGCGACGAAATCCCACTCCCACGTCGTCGAGTGGATGTCGGGGTCGCGCATCCAATCCCACTGCCCGTGCAGGACGTTGTGGCCGAGCTCCATGTTGTCGAGCACCTTGCCGAGCGCGATGAGGCCGACGCCGGCGCTCCACGCGATCTTCGAGCGGCTGCCGATCATGCAGACGCGGCCCGCGAGTTCCGTCGCACGCTGGATCTTCACCATGCGCTTGACGTACGCCGCGTCCTTCGCGCCGCGCTCGGCGAGCACCTCGTCACGGATCGCGTCGAGTTCGGCGCCGAGGCGTTCGACGTCGTCGTCACTGAGGTGCGCGGCCGTCGGCGGGCGCACGGCGAGGTGGCCGTGCGTCGGCAGGACGCCGGTGCGCTTGTCGGGCTTCGCGGCCGCGCGGGCCGTCTTCGAATCGGCGGCGCCGGGCTTGAGGGCGTTGAGGACGGATGTCATGAGCTGAACTCCTGGTCGGGTTCGTTCTCGCCGGATTGGGAAAGAGGACGTGAGGTGGCCGCGCGTCCGGTCAGCGCGGCGTGACGGGGCGTCGAGGGGCTGACGACGCAGCGGGATCGTGCGCTCAGGGCGGGCGCGTCGGGTCGGCGGAATGCGCCGTGGGTGGTCATGGTGACGTCATCACTACTCACGCGTCGAGGTGGACCGGGCCCACGGCGGCGCTGATGCAGGTCTGGATGAGTTCGCCCTCGTCGGAGCACAGTTCGCCCGACGACAGATTGCGCACGGTGCCACTGACGAGCGGCGTCAGGCACGTTCGGCAGATGCCCATGCGGCACCCGGACGGAAGCAGGACGCCCGCGTCCTCGCCGACCTCGAGCAGCGTCGTGTTGCCCTCGGCGTTCGCCTCCTTGTCGGACTTCTCGAACGTGACGACGCCGCCGCGCGCGTCGGGGTCGGCGAACAGGGTCGGGGCGAAGCGTTCGACGCTCAGCTCGTGCGGCAGATCCTCGCTGTGCCAGAGGCGTTCGGCGTCGTCGAGCATCTCCTGCGGCCCGCAGACGTACGTCTTGCGGCTGCGCCAGTCGGGGCAGAGCGTGTCGAGGTCATGGGTCGTCGCGAGATCGAGACGGCCTTCGTGCTCGGTGAAGCGGTGCACGAGCGTCAGGCTGTGGTGTGCGTCGTTCATCTGCGTGAGTTCGTCGAGGAACAGCGTCTCGTCGGAGTTGCGCGAGGAGTGGATGACGACGACGTCCGCGTCGCGCCGCTGCGGCAGCAGGGTGCGCAGCATCGACATGACGGGCGTGAGGCCGCTGCCCGCCGTCAGCATGAGCAGGGGGCGCGGGCCGGTGGGCAGGAGGAAGTCGCCCTGCGGCGGAGCGAGGAACAGCACGTCGCCGGGCTCGGTGTGGTGCACGAGGTGGCTCGAGACGCGCCCGACAGCGGTGACGGTGATCGCCGGGTCGTGGCCCTCGGCGGTGACGAGGGAGTACGAGCGCCAGTTGCGCACCC
Organism: Dermacoccus sp. BD5; assembly: GCF_044878485.1. Taxonomy (NCBI): domain Bacteria; kingdom Bacillati; phylum Actinomycetota; class Actinomycetes; order Micrococcales; family Dermacoccaceae; genus Dermacoccus; species Dermacoccus sp. BD5. Next base: position 13,436 of record NZ_JANJER010000004.1, read on the forward strand.
CGTCGATCTCGACGCCGATGCGCGCGTACTGGCCGGCCTTGTGCGCGTCCCACGTGCCACCGGGCGTGAACTCGATCGTCGCCGAGTTCGCCGTCTCATGGCGCACGGCGGTGACGACGCCGCGCAGCTGACGGCTCGAGACGAGCGGGTTGAACAGGCGCGCGAACTCCTGCGGCGGCGCCGGCGTCGTGAACACCTCGGCAGCGCGCCACGCGGCGCGCTTGAGCAGCGAGCCGCGGCGCGGGGTGCCTGACGAGCGGGCAGGGCGCGGTGGCAGAGCGGAGTTCACTCAGACATTGTGCCTCTCACAACTGACAAAAGCTTCCGCCGCCGGGGTGAGCAGCTCTGGGACCTTCGTCTCTGCGGACGAACTGGCGGGTTCGGTGGGGCAGCGGCGAGGGCGTGGCTGACGGGGTGCTCGGCGCTCGCCGACCCCGGCGCGATCTTGTGTCATCAACGCGTGAAATGGCGCGCGTTCATGACACAACATCCAGGAGGCTTGACGAGATGACGAACGTTCACTCTAGCAGATCGCGAAGTCATCCCCTCATGGCGCCATGCCACCGTCCTCGGTGATGGGATCGCCATCAGCGACATGACGTAAAGCGGTCTGTGGTGGGGGACCCTCGTCAACTACGCCAGGATCGGGAGGAGGCAGTCGACCTCGCCTTCACGTCGATAACTCTCGATCTGCGGACGGGACGAGTCGTGATCTGCCGAGCCGAAGAGGACGTCGAACGCCTCGCCGATGTGCCCGTAGACCTCCGGAGCTTCACCTCGTAGGCGCAGCCGAAGGTAGGCGCCACCCGGGATCGTCGTCTCGTCCAGACCCAGCGAATTTGCGGCGTCGCGATCCAACCGAATCGAGCACATGCGGTAGATGTGCGATCCGCCGTAGACGAGGCCCATCATGCGTCGTCCCCTCAGGGAGTCGAAGGCGTGCTCGAAGTCGGGCCACCCGGCTTGGATGCTCGGCAGGTCGAGGGGAACATCGCGGCTGAGCGCGGGAAGATCCTTGAGGTTGATGACATCGATCCTGCCCAAGGCGTGGCGTTCTGGGTAGTCGCTCATGCGCCAGGTCTAGCCAAGATTTTGGAAGGTTTTCAAGTGTTCGGAGCAGTCAGGCGACGCCGGCCCGCAGGGATGGGCCGGCGAGCTCGACGCGCTGTCCGTGCTGGAGCCCAACCGCGACGGCAGCCCGTACGGTGGGTGACCGCCCCGTCGGCTGACCTGCGCGCCGTCAGCGACCGGTGCGAGCCCGCCACTCACGACGCGTCTCGCCCGGGCGCGGGGCGCTGTCGTCGTCGGAGGCGCTGGCGGCGGTTGCTTCGGGCGTCTGGGGTGTCGCCGCACCGGAGGCCGGCGGTTGGTTCGGCGTCTCGGTCGACGCGCCAGGGACGTCGGTGCGTGCGGCACCGGAGGTGGGCGTTTGGTCCGCCGCGCGTGACGGCGCACCGGGCGTATCAGTCGCGTCGGGGGTGTCAGTGGTGTCAGCGCTCGCGACAGCGGCGTTCTTGGGTTCTCTGGTCTGAGAAACACCCATCGACTCGTCCGCTTCGTCGGCGCCGGGCTCGACCACGTCAGGCTCGGCGGGCAGTTCGCGTCGGGCGTCGAGGGCGTCCTCGGTGGAGGATTCCTCGCGCGTGGAGGGCGTGGGGACCGGCTTCGGGCGCAACCCGGCCTCGGGGTCGCCGCCCTTCCACGCTGCGTGCTCCTCGGTGGTGCGCACGACGCCGTCCTCGCCGAGGACGAGGCCGTCGGGCAGATCGGGGGCATCCATCGGCATGACGTCGTCGGGGGAGTGCGGGTCGCCGTCACGGAACGTCGGGCCGACGCGTTCGGCGGGGGAGTCGTACGCGGCCGACGGGTCGTCGAGACCGTGCGCCGGGAAGCCGGCGAGCAGCTCGACCTGACCGACCGTCACCGACCCCGGTGCCGGCACGCCGTCGAGGGGAACGGGCGTGCACAGGTCGATCTCGCCGCACACCGTCGCGATCCGGGAGACGAGGAACTCGTGGCCCGTGACGGAGTTCGTGCGGATCTCGGCGAACTGGACGGTGCCGCTCAACGTCGCGAGAGGCGAATCGCTCGACGCGGCGGGCAGGAACGTCTCGATCTCCATCGGCGGCGGCCACGGCAGACCGAACTGCTTGACCTCGGCCGGCGGCTCACCTTCGACGCCGGGCATCGCACTGCGGGGCGAATCGAAGAAATCCTCGACCGTCGCGAAGAACTCGGTGTCGACACCCATCGCGACGAGCGCGACGCGCCCCACCGCGGCCCAACCGACCGTGTACCGGTTGTCCGGTACGACCGTGAACGGGTCGAGCTCGAAACCCGAGACGTCCGTCAGCGTCACCTGCGCCAGACCGTTCTCGAGCGGCGTGATGCCGCAGTACGGAGTGCGCACCGGCGTGTCGAAACCAGGGCGCGCGTACTGCGCCGTGCGGTCGAGCAACAGCATCGCGCCACTCGAGTCGACCCAACGCGTCGTGCTCGACAACTCGTGCGCCGGCGCACCCTTGTCGCGCGCCAGGGCGGCCAGGGCAGCGGGGTCGGTAAAACCGATGCACGCGACAGTTGAACTCATGGGCGTAACGGTAGGCGAGCAGGTGACCCCTCGCCACTCTCGCGGGACGTTCTATCGCGTCGCGGCATGTGGTGGCCCGGCGCGGCCCGGCGCGGCACGCGGACGACGCGGTGCGCTGGTGGCATCGACGTCGACCGGACCTGCGAGGCAGACCTGCCAGGCGGGCTGCGTCGATATCGGCATCAGGTCGGGCTTGTCAGGCCCGTCAGGACAGGAAGGTGGAGGCGTGTTCCGCGGACGTGACGACGATGCCGTCCTCGTCGCTCCACAGATGGTCGCCGGGCGTGAACGTGGCGCCCCCGAACGTCACCGGAACGTCCTTCTCGCCCTTGCCGTCCTTCGCCGACTTGCGCGGGTTCGTGCCGAGAGCCTTGGTGCCGAGGTCGAGTTTCGCGACGGCGGCGCTGTCACGGATGGCGCCGTTGATGATGACGCCCTCCCACCCGTTCACGACGGCGGCCTCGGCGATCATGTCGCCCATCAAGGCGCTCTCGACGTTGCCGTCGCCGTCCACGACGAGCACCTTGCCCGCGCCCGGCGAGTTGAGTGTCTCCTTGACGATCTGGTTGTCGCGGAAGCACTTGATCGTCACGATCGTGCCGCTGAACCGCGCGCGTCCGCCGTACTGAGTGAACTGGGTGGAGCACGAGTCGAGCGCGTCGCCGAGCTCGTCATAGAGGTCGGCGGTGGCGATGTCGGCCATGAGAGGCGTCCTTTCGTCGGGTTCGAAGGGCATGCAGGTCCACGCTATTTCGCGAGGACGCCCCATGGGGCGTCGCGGGCCGCGGATCAAGACGAGGCGCGGCGGTGACGGCCGGGGTCGGAGCGATGAACGGTGAATGTGGACGAAAATCGCAGAAGCGGACGAAAATCGCGAATGGGGACAGGATTCGCACAGGGGGACGGGATTCGCCGATGGGTACGGGGCCGTGCCACTCTGCGATTTTCGTCCACATTCGCGATTCTTGGTCACATTCGGAATCGGGATGCTGTCGGCGCGCGGGCGGTGCCGGCCGTTGGCTGGGGTGGGGCTCGGGATCAGGTCAGGTCGGGTCGGATCACGTCAGCCCTGGGTGCGGCGCTCGCGGCGATAACGTCCCGGGGGCATGCCGACGAGGCGCGTGAACGTGCGGTTGAACGCGGCCTGGTCGGAGTAGCCACAGCGGTCGGCGATCTGCGCCAGCGTCAGCTCTTTGGCGGTGAGCATCTCGCGCGCGGCGTCGATGCGTGACGACAGGACCAGTTGGCGCGGCGAACGTCCGAACACGCGGCGCGAGCGTCGCTCCAGCGTGTCGACCGAGCATCCCGCGACGCGGGCGAGATCCTGCGACGTCACCGGCTGGTCGAGGTGCGCGTCGATGTAGGCGCGCACGGCGCCGAGCGACGTCATCGCCGGGTCGTCCTCGGCGGCCTCGCCGACGTCCTGCGACATGCTGGCGATGCCGACGACACGCCCCGCCTGGTCGCGCAGCGGCACCTTCGCCGTGATGTGCCAACGAAACGGCCCGCCCGAGGCGCGGATCAGCTCGAGCTCGTTGAACAGCGGCTTGCCGGACGACAGGACACGCGCGTCCTGCTCCTCGTAGCGCTCGGCGAGCTCCGGCACGAACAGCTCGGCCGCGCGACGCCCGACGACGTCACCGCGCGAGCGCTTGTTCGTGCGCTCGACGAACGTCGGGTTGACGGCGAGGTAGCGACCGTCCGCACCCTTGACGCAGAACATCGTGCCCGGCAGGTGATCGACCATTTCGAGGACGGCGGGTCCGAGCGCGCCACGTAGGGCGTCGAGCGTCGGTGCCGTCGTCATGAGGGAAGGGTAGCGGGCGTGTCGGCACCGCCAGGCCCACAGACCTCGCCAGCCCCACAGGTCCCTGGGTCTTCCCGTCCCGCCGGCGACACGAACCGTCACGACGAGCCGTTCTGGCCGATACCCGCGGCGAGGCTGCGGCAGGCGGGCAAGACTTTAGCGGTCAGGAGGGGTTTGACTGGTGGTATGAGCCAGATCACTGACGCACCCCGCACCCCGGGCGCCACCACCGTCGACACCACCCCGTCCGACGACGCTGCGACGTTCGCCGAACTGCACGACCTCGTCGAGGACGCCGTCGCCCTCGCGAACCGTTGGAGCGACGCGACCGGGGCCGGCCAGACGAAGGCCGAGAAGCGCACGAGCGACCAGCTCGGCGCGCTGCTGCGTGACGAGAAGGGCCTGGACCTCGCGGTGAAGTTCGTCGACCGCGTCGCGCGCCCCGAGGACAACACGGCCGCTGCGCGCGAGCTCGCGCGCCTGTCGTCGAACGAGGCAACCGGGTTCATGGGCAAGCTCGACGCGAAGCTGCTCGGCCTCGGTTCCCGCCTCGCGACGACGATGCCGCCCGTCGTCGTGCCCGCGGCGCGCACGCGTCTGCGTCAGCTCGTCGGCCACCTCGTCGTCGACGCGAGCGACCCGACGCTCGCGAAGCACCTCGCCGAGGCGCACGCCGACGGCTTCCGCCTCAACATCAATTTGCTCGGGGAGGCCGTCCTCGGTGAGGCCGAGGCCGCGCGTCGCACCGAGGAGACGCGCAAACTGCTCGCGCGCGACGACGTCGACTACGTCTCGATCAAGGTCAGCTGCCTCGTCTCGCAGATCTCGACGTGGGACGCCGAGGGCACCGTCGAGCGCGCCCTCGAGCGGCTGCGTCCGATCTACCGCGTCGCGAACGGCACGGCGAGCGACGCGTCGTCGCCATCGTCGAACACCGGTGACGCCAACGCCGACGCAGGCCAGCCGGGTGGGGGCGCCGCGAACGTCAACCGCGGCGACATCAAGAAGAAGTTCGTCAACCTCGACATGGAGGAGTACCGCGACCTCGACCTGACGATCGAGCTGTTCACGCGCCTGCTGTCGGAGCCGGAGTTCCACGACCTCGAGGCGGGCATCGTCCTGCAGGCCTACCTGCCGGACGCGGTGCCGGCGCTCGAGCGTCTCATCGCGTTCGCGAAGGAGCGCAAGGCCAACGGTGGCGCGGGCATCAAGGTGCGTCTCGTCAAGGGCGCGAACCTCGCGATGGAGCGCGTCGAGGCCGAACTGCACGACTGGAAGCAGGCGCCGTACACGTCGAAGGAGGACGTCGACGCGAACTACCTGCGCTTCATCGAGCGCGCGACGCGCGCCGACGCGATGGAGGTGTGCCGCCTCGGTGTCGCCTCGCACAACCTGTACGACGTCGCGATGGCGCACCTGCTCGCCGAGAAGCGTGGCGTGAGCGAGCACCTCGACGTCGAGATGCTGCAGGGCATGGCGCCGTCGCAGGCCCGCGCGGTGAAGGCCGACGTCGGCACCGTCCTGCTCTACACGCCCGTCGTGAAGCGCGAGGACTTCGACGTCGCCGTCTCCTACCTCATCCGTCGCCTCGAGGAGAACGCGGCGGAGCAGAACTTCCTGCACGCCATGTTCAGCCACGACGAGGGTGCGGCCGAGCGTCACAAGTACGTGCGTGACGGCCTCGTCGGCACCGGTGCGCTGTCGGCGATGCAGGACCAGGAGCGACGTTTCCGTGAGTCGATCGACGCGATCGCCTCGACGCCCGTCGGCCCGCGACGCTCGCCCGAGCGCGCGCCGATCGGAGACTTCTTCGAGAACACGCCCGACTCCGACCCGGCGCTGCCCGCGGTGCGCGATTGGGCGCGTGAGGCCGTCACGCGTCAGCCGGCGCCGCTGACGTCGCCGCAGCTCACGTCGCGCGAGATGGTCGACGACGTCGTCGCGCGCGGCGTCGCGGCGCAGGCCGGGTGGGCCGGACGTTCCAACACCGAGCGTGCCGCGCTGCTGCGTGAGGCGGCGCGGGAGATCGAGAAGCGTCGCGGTGATCTCGTCACCGTCGCGGCCGCCGAGGGGGGCAAGACGATCGACCAGGTCGACCCGGAGATCTCGGAGGCGATCGACTTCGCGCGCTACTACGCTGACCGCTGCGAAGAGTTGGTCACCGGAATGGCTTCTGACGGAGCACGATTCGAGCCTCACCGCCTCACGCTCGTCACTCCGCCGTGGAATTTCCCCGTCGCCATCCCGATCGGTTCGGTGCTCGCGGCGCTCGCGAGCGGATCGGCCGTCGTCATCAAGCCGGCACCGCAGACGGTCGGCTGCGTCGAGGTCGCGATGGAGGCCCTGTGGGCTGCGGGCATCCCGCGCGACGCCGCGCAGGTCGTCCGCGTCGAGGAGGACGACAACGGCCGCGCGCTCGTCGCGCACGACGACGTCGACACCGTCATCCTCACCGGCTCGATCGAGACGGGTCGCCTGTTCGCCGGGTGGCGCGCGCGTCACGCCGGTGGGCCGCGCGTGTTCGGTGAGACGAGCGGCAAGAACGCACTCGTCGTCACGCCCGCCGCCGACCTCGACCTTGCCGCCGCCGACCTCATGAAGTCGGCGTTCGGGCACGCCGGGCAGAAGTGCTCGGCTGCCTCGCTCGGCATCCTCGTCGGCTCGGTCGCGACGTCGAAGCGGTTCCGTGAGCAGCTCGTCGACGCCGTGAAGTCGCTGCGCGTCGGCTGGCCGAGCGACCTCGGCACGACGATGGGCCCGGTCATCGAGCCGCCGTCGGGCAAGCTGCTCAAGGCGCTGACGACGCTCGAACCGGGTGAGACGTGGCTCGTCGAGCCGAAGCAGCTCGACGACACCGGCCGCCTGTGGAGCCCCGGCCTCAAGGACGGCGTGAAGCCCGGCTCGTTCTTCCACATGACCGAGGTCTTCGGCCCCGTGCTCGGCCTCATGCACGCCGACACGCTCGAGGAGGCGCTCGAACTGCAGAACGCGACGCAGTTCGGCCTCACCGCTGGCATCCACAGCCTCGACGAGGACGAGGTCACGTACTGGCAGGAGCACGTCGAAGCGGGCAACTGTTACGTCAACCGTCACATCACGGGCGCGATCGTGCAGCGTCAGAGCTTCGGCGGGTGGAAGGAATCCGTCATGGGCCCCGGCGCGAAGGCGGGCGGGCCGAACTACGTCGCGCAGTTCGGCACATGGGTGCCTGACGGCGTCGCGCGTCAGGGCGCGCCGATCATGCCGCGGGTGCGCGACCTGCTCGAGATCCTGTCGCCGCTGGCGCGAAACGAAGCCGACCGCGAGTGGCTGCATGCGTCGCTGCGTTCCGACGCGTTCGCGTGGCGCGAGGAGCTCGGCATCGAGGCCGACCCGTCGTCGCTGCGCGCCGAGTCGAACGTCTTCCGCTACCGCCCGCAGCCGCAGGTCGTCGTGCGCGCGGAGCTCGGCGAGACTTCGGCGGACGGCGACGTCGACGCCGTCGCGGACCGCACGCTCGCCGAGGTGGCGCGACTCGTACTCGGAGCGCACCTCGTCGGTTCGAGCGTGTACCTGTCGTGGGATGTCGCGCTGCAGCCGGCGCTGACGCGCCTGGCGGCGACGGGCGAGGGACGACAGGCACTCGTCTGGCTGAACCGCATGGGGTCGGTCGAGAGCTCGGCGCAGTTCGTCACCTGGTGCCGTGAGCGCACGCGCGACGGCGAGCCGCTGCGCATCCGCATGGTCGGCGCGGACGCCGACGGCGAGACGGCCGCCGCGCTCGCGTCAGCTCCCGGCGAGGACCAGGGCGCGAGCATCACGCCGCTGTTCGGCGAGGTGCTGTCGACGGGACGCCGGGAACTGCTGACGTTCCTGCGCGAACAGGCCATCTCGCGGACACTGCACCGCTTCGGCCACGTCGCGCCGGAGCTGATGCGCTGACCGGTTGACGCCGAATCGGTGACCCACCGAGGTCTACTGCGTGACGAGCCGTCAGGGGCGGCTCGTCACGCAGTTGGTTCGAGTTGAATGTGGACGAGATTCGCGAGTGTGGACATAGATCGCGAATGCGGACGAAAATCGCAGGTGGGCGGGGCCTGAGAGGGTGGGTGGCGCCGGGGGTATCCAGGGCGTGAGGGCGGCGCGGGGCGCCCAGGGCGTCAGGATGTGCGCAGGGTGCCGGCGACGAGGGCGACCGGGGCGGTGTCGAGCGCGGGCGAGCAGCCGATCGAGTCGGTGTCGACGTTCAACGTACGGGCACCGCTGACGGGCACGCGGAGTGTCTTGGCCTGCTTGCCGCCGAGGGTGACGGTCTGCTTGGCGCTGCCGTCGACGCGGACGGTCACGGTCGTCGTGCCCTCCGGCTGCATGTTCGTCCCCCCGGGCTGGGCGTCGGTGGCGCCGACGGTGAACGCCACTTCGTCGTAGCGACGATCGAGGGCGAACTGTGCCGCGGCGGTGCACGCCTGGCGGTCGGTGAGCAACGGCGCGACGGCGTCGTCGTACGAGGATCCGCCGACGCGCACGCTCGCCGTGCGCGCCCCGCCCGACAGCGCGCCCGACAGGGGGACGTCTCGTGGCTGCGCCGAACGACTCGACGCCGACGATGACGGCGCCGGAGCTGCGCCATGCGACGAGGAGGAGTCGCGCAGCAGCAGCCACGCGACGAGCGCGATGAGAGCGAGACCGGCGACGAGCGTCACCGCCAGCCAGACGCTGCGCCGGTGCTGCCCCCCGCTCGGAGTGTCGCTCGTCGCCGACGCTGTGCCCAGGTGATCGGCGGGATTCGGCCCACCCGGGCCGGCCACGCCACCCACGCCGCCCGCGCCGACCGCCCCACCTGCGCCCGCAGGCAGCGCCGCCACCGCGGCGGCGCCTGACATGGGCGCGGGCGATCCGATGGGCGCGGAACTTTCCGACGCCCCTGCGGCGACGATCCGTGACGTCCGCGGCGGTGCGCTGAGCATGGGCGCGGCGGGAGCGCCGGCGAACTGCGGCGCCATGGCCCACAGTCGCTGTGCCACGGCTGCGGCATCGTCCGGGCGTTCGTGCGGGTTCTTCGCGAGCAGCTCGGCGATGAGCACCCACTGGGCATCGGGGATGCCGTCGGGGCGCGTCGGCGCGTGATCGGCGTGCAGGCGCAGCAACGCGACGGGGGAGTCCGCGTGGAACGGCACCGCGCCGCACGCCATCTCGTACAGCGTGACGCCGAGCGCGTAGAGGTCGCCCGCACGTCCGCTCGGTTGCCCGTCGCCGAGTTCGGGCGCGAGGTACTGCGGCGTGCCGATGACGTTCGCCGTCGCCACCTGCCCCGTCTGCGTGACGAGGGAGGCCACCCCGAAGTCGGCGAGCTTCGGCACGAGAGTGCCCAGCGCGTCGGTGGACGTCCGCGTCGATGCGGCGGCGGGCAAGGCGGTCTCGGTCGTAGCCCTCGACATCGCAGCCCTCGACATCGCGTCAGGGTCTTCGGCGAGCAGGACGTTCTCGGGCTTGAGGTCGCGGTGCAGCACACCCGCGCCGTGGACGGCGGCGAGGCCCTCTGCGATCTGGGCGCCGAGCGTCGCGACATCGTGCGGGGGCAGGTTGCCGCGCCGTTGCAGGAGGGCGCGCAGGGAGTCGCCGGCGACGTAGTCCATGACGATCGCGAGGCGCGGGCCCTCGACGACGAGGTCGTGCACGCGGATGACGTACGGGCTGCGCAGGCCGACGAGGAGGTTGCGTTCCTGCAGGAAGCGCGCGACGACGCCGGGGTCGTCGGCGAGTTCGGGGCGCAGCAGTTTGAAGGCCAGGGTGTGGTCGTCGACGTCATGCCCGACCCACACCTGCCCCATCGCGCCCGAGCCGATCTGCCGCTCGAGCGTGTAGCGGCTTCCCAGCTGCCAACCCTCGCTCACGCCGAGTTCCCTCCCTGCCTCGTTGGGACGATCCTATGGGCGCGCCGCCGCGTCTGGGGCTACTCTCGGGCACCAACCCCGACTTGCCCGCCGACCGGCGCGTGGCGTAGGAGAGATCATGGCCATCTTCGCTGTCACCTACACGTATTCCGACGACGTCGCCGCCCGCGACGCCCACCGCCCCGAGCACCGCACCTACCTCTCGCAGGTCGAGGGCATGCTGCTGTCCGGCCCCCTCGCCGAGCCCGACGGTGCGCTGCTCGTCATCGCCGCGCCGACGCGTGAGGATGTCGCCGAGCGCCTCGACCGCGACCCGTTCTTGCTCGAGGGCATCGTCGTCGAACGCACGATCCGCCCCTACACGCCCGTCCTCGGCTCGCAGGCGCCGACGTTCGCCGAACACCTCGAACGATGACGGAGACGCCACGCGAGCCCGCACCTGACGGCACGTCGGGTACCTCGTTCGTCGGCACCTCGGGCCTCGCCGAGAGGGCAGACATTGACGAAACACCGGCGTCTGAGGGCGCATCGTCGAGCCACAAGAATATGTCGCTGTCGAACGCAGATCTGCCGGAGCCGAACCTGCCACCGATCACGAGCGTCGTCATCGACATCGGGGACGATCGCGTCGAGGTCTTCCACCGAGACAGCGGGCCTGATGATCAGCCCGACAACGCCTCGAGTGACGGGGGTGTCGACGTCCCGGGCGTGAACGCGTCGCTCGCCGGCGAGCAACGGGAGCACGCCGCGGCTGACGCTGCGGCCGACCCTGGTGCCGCCGACGCTGAGCCCCACCCCGAAGCCGCGCCGACTGGTCGCCCGACGTATGTGCTCGTCCATGGTCTCGGCGGCAGCCTCGCCAACTGGGAGCCGTTGTGGCCGTTCCTCACCGAGCACGGTCGCGTGCTGGCGCTCGACCTCGCAGGGTTCGGCCGCACGAGTGGGTCGAACCGCTCAGCCGTCTCCGACAACGTCGATCTGCTCGCGGCGTACCTGCGTCAGCTCGGTCTGAGCGACGTCGTCCTCGTCGGCAACTCGATGGGCGGGATGATCGTCGCGATGATGACCGCGAAGCACCCTGAGCTCGTGTCGCGTCTCGTGCTCGTCGACCCCGTGCTGCCGCTGCACCCGCAGGATCGGCCGCACTGGTCCGTGCTCGTCACCTTCTCCCTCTACATGTGTCCACCCGCGGCGCGACGCGTCATCCCGCGTTACGCCGCGCGCCGCGGCATCGACCGCATGGGCGTCGAGGGCGTCCTGACGGTCGTCGCCGACCCGCATCGCGTGCCGAAGTGGGTGATGCGACGCTCCGTCGAGGAGGTCCGTGCTCTGGCCGAGAACCAGGACTCCGTGCCCGGGCTCGTGCGGGCCGCCAACTCGCTCGTCGTGGCTGCTGGAAGCCCGCGCTACCGTCGCGTGCTGAGTGAGTTGCGGGTGCCCGTCACGCTCGTGCACGGCGAGCGCGATCGCCTCGTGCCCGTCTCCGCGGCGCGTCGCATCGCCGCTCGTCACCCGGCCTGGGCGTTCCTCGAAGGCCCCGGCCTCGGCCACGTGCCGATCTACGAGGCCGCGGGGTGGGTCGCACGCTGCATCGTGGGGGCGGCAGCGTCCTGACGAGCAAGACGGCCCGAGCCCGACGCCCGGCTCGGGCCGCCGATTGCCGGCGCCGTGCATGGTGTTTACCACCGCTCGCTCAGGATCGCCTCGCGCGCGCTGGTTCTGGTCGCTGGTGGATGGCACTGTGCGTGGCGGGTGTCACCGCGTGCTGACTGGCCGCCAAGGTCACGAATGTGTCACGGTGGAGTCGATCGTCCGTCATCGTGACCCACCCCGACCTTCCTGAGAGGACCCAGTGACCTTCACTCTTCGACCCGCCCGCACGCTGTCGGTGCTCGGTGCCTGCGCCGGTCTGACGCTCACGCTCGGTGCCTGCGGCAACAGCGGCGACGACCCGAGCGTGCAGGTCAGCCAGTCGAGTTCGGCCTCCGGCAAGCCCGGCGCGACACTTGCGCTGCGCAAGGCCTGCATCTCGTCGAACAGCCAGGTCGTCTCGGCGAACGCGGCGTGGAACGACGCCGTCGACTCTCACAAGGACGCCGACCTGCAGAAGGCGACGAAGACGATGGGTTCGCTCGCGGATTCGCTGCGCTCGGACGGGAAGCAGTCCGGTGATTCGTCGTTCAAGAAGAAGGCCGACGCAGCTGCGGCTCAGGTCGATGCGTTGAAGAAGGCGGAGAAGCCGGCGAAGACGGTCGACACGACGTCGTACAACAGCGCCGTCGAGGACCTCACGAGCTACTGCTCGACGATGTTCCCCCAGGCATCGAAGAGCGCCTGAGCAACGCCTCTTCGAGAGCGGCCCGCGCCGAGTCGCGGGCCGCTCTCGCTGCGTCGTAGGCCTTCTGCGCCGCCTCGACGCGGACTCGCAACCGCGCGATGCGGGCATCCATCTCGGCCAGCGCTGCCTTCTCGCGCTGCTCCTGCTCGGCCCGCCGCCTCTGGGCGCTCTCGCGCTCGGCGGCCCCACGTTCGGCTTTCTCCTGCTCGTCCTCATCCCGCCGGCTCTGGGTGTCGGCGACCTGCGGGGAGGCTCCATCCGCGGAGGAGGAAGCGGATGGGGCTGATGTCGCGGCCGCAGCACCGCGGATTCGGTCTTGGGCAGGCGTACCGCCGGCGACGAGTCGCAGCGCGGGGCGCGCAGGCGCGTCGCGGTGCGCGACGGCGTCGGTGAGGTCGACGTCGCCCCACCCGCTGTAGCTCAGTGGTCGCACGAGTGCGCGGGTCGCCACGGCGTCGGCTGCCTGCCGGTCCGCGATCGCCGCGAGCAGCGTGGCGCGCACGGCCTCGGCGAGCGAGCCGTTCAGGTCGTGCCGCGTGACGATCTGCTGCAGCAGTTCCTGCCGTCGGGCCGACAACTCCTTGAGCGTGGCCGCGTCGAGCGAGGTCTGCGCGGCACGCATCTGTTCGCCGAGGGCAAGGACGTCGCTGATGGCGCCGTCGTCGAGGTGGTTGACGGCCGCGGCCGCGGCGGTGGGCTTGCGGAGCGCGGCGATCTCACGGGCAGCATCGCGCTCACCGGCGGTACGTGCGGCTGCGGCGAGTTCCTTGCGCACCGCGACGAAGTCGGCCGGGTCGCCGCCGTAGAGCGTCGTGACGGCCTCGGCGACGGTGCCCATGTTCATGTCGGCGCTCATGCGGCCCGGCCGGGGGGTGTGCGTCGCACGAGGGCCTGCGGATGCCCGGCGACCGCGATTCGTGCTGGGTTCATTGCTCCATTGTCCGTCGCCACCGATAGGGTGTGCACAGCCTGGCGCCCGCCTGGCGCTCGTGGGGAGGTCTTTGGTGGTCGACGCAGCGGATCGCGCACCGATCGAGCGAGTGCTCGTTCTCGTGCCGACGTACGACGAGCGGGAGAACCTGCCGGTCATCGTCGAGCGCATCCGGAGTGCCGTCCCCGACGCCGACATCCTCGTCCTCGACGACAACTCGCCCGACGGGACAGGGCAGCTCGCCGATGAGATGGCGGCGGCCGACGCCCACGTGCACGTCATGCACCGTCGCGGCAAGGAGGGCCTCGGCAAGGCCTACCTCGCCGGTTTCGCGTGGGGTCTGGAGCGCGGCTACGACGCGCTCGTCGAGATCGACGCGGACGGTTCGCACCCGGCCGAGGAACTGCCTGCGATGCTCGCGCTCGCGGCCGGCGCCGACCTCGTCATCGGCTCCCGCTGGATCAAGGGCGGCTCCGTCGTCAACTGGCCGAAGAACCGCGAGATCCTCAGCCGCGGCGCCAACGTCTACGTCCAGGCGATGCTCGGCACCCGAGTCCATGACGCGACGGCCGGGTTCCGCGTCTACCGCGCGACGCTGCTGCGCCAGATCGACCTCGCGAGCGTGACGTCAGCCGGTTACGGCTTCCAGATCGACCTGACGTGGCGCTCGATCCGGGCCGGGGCGCGCATCGTCGAGCACCCGATCCGATTCAGCGAGCGCGAACTCGGCACGTCGAAGATGTCGGGCAACATCATCAGCGAGGCGCTGCTCGCCGTCGCCGGCTGGGGTCTCGAACTGCGGCGCGAACAGGCCGGGCACCTCCTGTCGCGGGTACGGGCGCGACGGTCCTAGCGTTCGAGGGTGATGTGGTCGGGCACCTCGTGTCCCGGGTGGGCGCACGGCGCTCAGCCCCCTGATCCCGCTCCTGCGCGTCAGGCTTTCGGATCCTCTGCGGCGGCGCCGAACACGATCGTCCGGTAGGCGACGAAGCGCAGGATGGTGCCGATTCCGATGCCGATGAGGGCGTGCACGTTCTCCCACAACGCGCCGCGGGCCCCCAGCACGTAGTGCGCGAACGCGACCCAGGCCGAGGTGGCGGCGAGTGCGACACCGTTGACGGCGAAGAACAACACGACCTCGTGGTGCAGCGGACGGTTCTCGCGGTGACGGAACGTCCAGTACCGGTTGCCGACCCATGCGAACACGGTGGCCACGGCGCCCGAGATGATCTTCGCGGTCGTCACCTTGCCGTCGAGCGGGCCGGCGCGCAGCCAGTTGTACAGGCCCATGTCGATGAAGATGTTGAGCACGCCGATGATGCCGAACGTGCTGAGCTCGCGCCAGAACGCGGCGAGCGGGGACGACGCCGTAGTCGCCTGGTGCCCGGACGAGTCGGCCCCGAGCGATGACGCTCCGGCCGCGGGCGTCTCGTCGGGGCGCGCCGCTGCGGTCCGTGAGGTCATAACGTCCGATGCTACCCATTGCGCCTTCTGACGGGCTGAGAACGTCAGCACATCGGACGGCCGCGCAGCGCCTTTTCGTCGTTCGTCGATGCGCCCGAAAACCCGTGAGTACAGTGATCGGCATCACATCGAACCCTGGCGTTCGATACAGGCCGCGACGTGACGCGTCGTCCCGAGACAGTGCGTGCGACGAGACTTTGGAGGTGGGCATGGACGGGAAGAGTTTCGACGCGATCGTCGTGGGCGCGGGGCTGGCAGGTCTCGTGGCGGCGGCCGAACTGACGTCGCGGGGGCGCCGCGTCGTCGTCGTCGAGCAGGAGAATCGCGCCAATCTGGGCGCTCAGGCGCACTGGTCGTTCGGTGGGTTGTTCCTCGTCGACTCGCCCGAGCAGCGCCGCCTGCGGGTGCGCGACAGCCTCGAGCTCGCGTGGCAGGACTGGTGCGGCAGCGCCCAGTGGGACCGCCTCGAGGGTGAGGCGAACGCGTCCGGTGAGCCCCTCGGTGAGGACGTCTGGGGAAAGCGCTGGGCGCGCGCCTACGTCGAGTGGGCGGCCGGCGGCAAGCGGGAGTGGTTGCGCGAGAACGGAATCGAGCTCACGCCAATGGTCGGGTGGGCCGAGCGAGGCGACGGTCGCGCCGGGGGTCACGGCAACTCGGTGCCCCGCTTCCACATCGCGTGGGGCACCGGCACGGGCGTGAGCGGCCCCTTCGTCGAGAAGGCGCTCGATGCCGAGGCCCGGGGCCTGCTGACGTTCGCGCACCGTCATCGCGTCGACGAATTCATCGTCGAGACCCCTGCCGACGGTGGTGCTCGCGCCGTCACCGGCGTGCGCGGCAGCGTCCTCGCTCCCGACGACGCGGAGCGCGGTGTCGCGTCGAACCGCGACGTCGTCGGCGGGTTCGAGTTCACGGCGCCGTCGGTCATCGTCGCGAGCGGTGGCATCGGTGGCAACCACGACCTCGTGCGGCGCTGGTGGCCGGCGGATCTCGGCGAGGCGCCGCGTTCGATGCTGACGGGGGTGCCCGCCTACGTCGACGGGCGCATGCTCGAGATCGCCGCGGACGCGGGCGCGCGCCTCGTCAACCGTGATCGGATGTGGCACTACACCGAAGGCATCCGAAACTGGAACCCGGTGTGGCCGCAGCACGCCATCCGCATCCTGCCCGGCCCGTCGCCGCTGTGGTTCGACGCGATCGGACGTCGCATGCCGATGCCGTGCCTGCCCGGTTTCGACACGCGCGGCACGCTGCGTCATCTGCGCAGCGACCCGGCGATCCGCGCGTACGACCACTCGTGGTTCATCGTCACCCAACCGATGCTGGAGAAGGAGTTCGCCCTCTCCGGCTCGGAGCAGAACCTCGACCTGACGTCCGGGAGCCGCCGCGAGGTCGTGCGGGCGCGGCTGGCCAAGGGTGCGCCGCGAGCGGTCGCCGACTTCGTCGAGCACGGCGAGGACTTCGTCGTCGCCGAGACGCTCGAAGAGCTCGTCGCGAAGATGAACGAGTTGACGGACGAGCCGCTGCTCGATGCGGCACACGTGCGTCGGCAGATCGAGGAGCGTGACGCGCAGGTCGACAACGCCTACGGCAAGGACGTGCAGGTCATGGCGATCCACAACGCGCGCCGCTACCTCGGCGACCGGCTGGCGCGCGTGTCGGCGTCGCACCGCGTGCTCGACGAGAGGCAGGGCCCGCTCGTCGGCATCAAGCTGCACGTGCTGACGCGCAAGAGTCTCGGCGGCATCCAGACCGACCTCGACTCGCGCGTGCTCGACGCTCGCGGCCGCGTCGTGCCGGGGCTGTTCGCCGCCGGTGAGGCCGCCGGCTTCGGTGGGGGAGGCGTCCACGGCTTCAACGCGCTCGAGGGCACGTTCCTCGGAGGATGCCTGTTCTCCGGGCGAGCGGCCGGGGTGGCCGCCTCCCGAGTGGCATGACGGACGACATAACAATTCGTGATTGAATCCGCAGGCCGAAATACGAGACGACCATGAGGGGGTGGCTCGGTGGCGCAGCGGAAAATCACCCAGGCGCGTGCGCACGAGACGCGCTCTCGCATCCTGACGGGCGCCGCCGAGGCGTTCGCCGAGCACGGTTTCGCCGGCGCGACCATCGCCGACATCATGACGCGCTCGGGCGTGACGAAGCGCGCGCTGTACTTCCACTTCGACACGAAGGAAGAGGTCGCCGACGCCGTCCTCGCCGCGCACACGACGTGGCTGCGCGACGCCGTCGCCGCCCTGGCGGGCTCGCCGGTGCAACGCCTCGTCGACTACGGCTACCTCACCTGTGACGGGCTCGCCGACGACCCGATCTTCCAGGCGACGGCTCGGCTCGCGATCGAGCGCGAGACCTACGGCGCGGGGCGTCCGGCGTCGTTCGGGGTGTGGCAGGAGACGACCCGCGACATGCTCGACGAGGTTGCCGCTGCGGGGTGCCTCAATGCCGGGGTCGACACGGGCGTCGTGGCGCGCATGCTCAGTGCGCCCGTCCTCGGGCTGCACCTGTCAGCACGCGCGAGCGACCCGTCGTCGCGCCTGCACGCCGAGATCGAACAGTTCTGGACGCACGCCGGGGCGACCCTCGTGAGGCCCGAAGCGCTCGCCGGTGTGACGCTGCGTCGCGCCCGCCCCACCGCGTGACACTCTTGGGCCATGGAACAGCAGAAGGTGGAGTCGGCGCGTGAGGCCGTGCCGTACGGCGTGCGGGTGGCCGCGTGGTGGTCGGTGTGCCTGCTCGCCATCGCCGTCGGGGTGCTCGCGTTCTTCTGGGGCGTCACGCGTCTCGGCGTCGTCACCGTCTCCTTCGTCACCGGGGTGATGTTCGCGGCGCTCCTCGCTCCGATCGTGTCGTGGCTGGTGCGGCGCGGCGTGGGGCGCACGACATCCGCGGTCATCGCGTTCTTCGTCGGTGTCGGTTCGGCTGCGGGGCTGATCGCGTTCGTCGTGGCGCAGATCGACGACTCCAGCGGCGAGTTCGCCCGACAGCTGACGCTCGCCGAGCAGGGCGCGCGGCACTGGCTCGTCGACGGGCCGCTGAAGATCGACGAAACCTCCGCGAGCCGCTACACGACCGACCTCGGAACGACGCTGAGCAACCACACGGCCGACATCGTCGGCTGGGCGGCGGCGCACGTCGGCATCGTCACGGACGGGTTGTCGGCGCTGCTGCTCACGCTGTTCTGCGCGCTGTTCCTGCTCGCCGACGATGGCTCCATCTGGCGTTGGATCGTGCGGCTGCTGCCGCGTGGCGCGCACAACCACGTCGACCTCGCGGGCGCGGCGGCGTGGCGCACCCTCGTCGTCTACATGCGCTCGCTCGTGCTGCTCGCACTGCTCAACGCGGCGGCGATGCTGCCCGTCCTCTGGTTCGCGGACGTGCCCCTCGCCGTCCCGCTGACCGTCGTCATCTTCCTCGGCTCGCTCATCCCGCTCGTCGGGGTGCTGCTCGCCGCGGCGCTCATGTTCGCCGTCGCGTTCGTCGGCAACGGGCTCGTCACCGCGCTCGTGCTCGTCGCGATCCTCACGGTGCTCGTGCAGCTGCTCGGCAACCTCGTCAACCCCCTCATCCTCGGACGGTTCGTCGACCTGCACCCCGTCGTCATCCTGATCGGCGTGAGCGCCGGCACGCTGCTCGGCGGGGCGTTCGGCGCGTTCACGGCCGTGCCGCTCATCGCCGTCGTCAACAACATGGTCAAGGTGATGCGCAGCTACCATCTCGAGGAACACGGCGACGAGGATCTCGACGCCGTCGACGAACGTCAGCTCGAACGCCGCGCCAAGGAGGCCATGTGAACGCCGAGCGTCCCGGAGCGCTGCGGATGGCCGCGCTGCGCGTCTACCGGATGCTGCCCGCCGGGCTCAGCCACCGCATCGTGCACGCCATGCAGCCGACGTTCAGCGCCGGCGCCGTCGCCATCATCGAGCACGACGGGCGCGTGCTTGCGCTGCGTCAGGCGCACCGCAGCGGATGGTCGCTGCCGGGCGGCCTCATCGACGCCGGCGAACAACCGCAGGACGCCGTCGTGCGTGAGGTGCGTGAGGAGACGGGCCTCGACATCGAACCGGGCAGCGTCATGGCCACTGATTTCGACCCGGAGATCCGGCACGTCGACGTCATCTTCCGCGTCGTGTGCGACGAGCGCCCCGAGGTCGAGGTGGCGAGCGAAGCCCTCGAATCCGGATGGTTCGCGCTCGACGAACTACCGCACCCCGACAAGTCGACGCGCCGCATCCAGCGCGCCGTGCGCCTCGCGCGGCAGCCATCAAGCGTGGGGCGTGTCGTCGGGCGCGGCGACTGAGGGTTCAGCCCTGCGCGCTTCTCAGCGCAGCAGCCCGGCGCGTCGTGCGAGTGCCACCGCTTCGGTGCGCGAGGTGGCGCCCAGTTTTTCGTTGATGTGCACGAGGTGCGTCTTGACGGTCGCCTCGGAGACGAAGAGGTGCTTCGCGATCTCCTTGTTCGTCGCGCCGCCGGCGACGGCGTCGAGCACGTCGAGTTCGCGGGCCGTCAGCGTCGGTGCGGGCGAGGACAACCGGTTGACGAGGCGCGCCGCGATGGCGGGCGCGAGCACCGTCTCGCCGCGTGAGGCGCGGTGCACGGCCTCGACGAGGTCGGCGGGCGGTGCGTCCTTGAGCAGGTAGCCGGACGCGCCGGCCTCGACGCCGCGCACGATGTCGGCGTCCGTGTCGTAGGTCGTGAGGATGAGGACGCGGGGCGCGTCGTCGCGGGCGCGGATGGCGCGCGTCGCCGCGACGCCGTCGAGGCCGGACCCCATCTGCAGATCCATGAGGACGACGTCGGGGCGCACCCCCTGCTCGGCGAGGCGGTCGAGCACGCGCAGGGCCTCCTCGCCGCTGCCGGCCTCGTCGAGGACGTCGATGCCCGACGCGTCGAGCAGCGCTCGTAGGCCCGCGCGCACGACGGGATGGTCGTCGGTGAGGATGACGCTCGTCATCGGAGGCTGCTTTCCGTCGAGGGTGTCACGTGCGGTTCGACTCCGGCCGTCAGGGCAGGGGCGGGCTCGGTGTTCTCCTGCCTCACCGCCTTGTAGGGGCCGCTGGTGGGGATGGTCGCGATGAGAGCGGCGCCCTCGCCGGGCTGGGATTCGATCTCGAGGTGGCCGCCGAGTGCGTCGAGGCGTTCACGCATGGCGCGCAGGCCGAATCCGCTGCCGCCCAGGGGTGCGCGTTCGACGTCGGCGTCGGTGAAACCCACGCCGTCGTCGATGACTTCGAGGCCGACCTCGTCGGGTCGGTAGCTGAGCGTCACGCCGACGCGCTGCGCTTTGCTGTGGGTGCGCACGTTGGCGAGGGCGCTCTGCGCGATGCGCAGCAGAGCGACATCGACTGGGGCCGGCAGTGGGCGCGGTTCGCCGTCGCAGGTCGTGTCGGCGCGGATGCCGGTGTGCTCCGTCAGGCGCGCGGTGAGGCGCTCGAGAGCGCCGGACAACGGCGCGTCGACGAGGTCGCTCGGCGTCAGGGCATGGACGACCTCGCGCGAGTCGGCGAGGCCCTGCGCGGCCGTCGACTCGATCTGCTCGAGCAGGCGCGCCATCTCGTCGCCGGCATGCGCGGCGCTGTCGCGGGTGGCCCGGGCGCTCGCGTGCTGGGTGCGGGCGTGCTGGTTACGGGCGAGGCCCGCGCGCGACAGCAGCACGATGCTGGAGAAGCCCTGCGCGAGGGTGTCGTGGATGTCGTGCGCGAGGCGCTCGCGCTCGGCGAGGACGCCGGCGCGGTGCTGGGCGAGGGCGAGCGTCTCCTGCGTCGCGAGCACGTCGTCCTGCGCGGCGACGAGCTGGGTGAAGAGTTCGCGGCGGCGCGTGTTCTCCGCGCGCAGCTGGGCGTACACCCACGAGATGCCGAGCGCGACGATCATCCCCATGATCGGGCCGATGACGGTGCCGACGTTGCGTCCGTCGGGGCGCGAGACGAGGGCGGCGACGCTCGCGACGAGGACGAGGGGCACGAGGGCGGCAGCGATGGGCCGGATCGCGACGTGCAGGACGAGGAAGTACAGCGCGAACGCCACCCACGCGAAGTCAGGCGCGACGGCGAGCGTCAGGCACCACGCGAGCGTCAGCGCGATGATCCACACCTGGCCGGTGTGCGAATCCTGGGCGGCGCGCAGCGACTGGGCGCGGCGCGCGCGGCGTTCGACGACGAGGCCGCTCAGGTAGACGCCGGTGAACACGACCGTCGCGGCGATGACGGCGAACGGCGAGGCGTCTCCGGCGAGCGCCCGGATCACCCCGACGACGAGCAGCACGACGAACAGGACGTGCATCGCGGCCTGCATGATGCGGATGGTGCGTTCGGAGTCGGTGGTGGGGTCGGTGGTACTCATCACCGCCCATTTTGCCGCGTGGATGCGTCGAACGCGCACGGACGTCAACCGAACGATTGATGCGTTCTCCCACTGCCTGGGTGATGCGCGCAGGGGGTGAACCGCACTGGAATGGAGAAAACCTGGAGAACCTGTGCCGAAAGAAGAGGTTGATGTTCCTCGCAACTCGAGACCTTGCGTACGCCAAGGGGCGTTTCGCCCTCATCGGCGGCGTCATCGCCCTGATCACGCTGCTCGTCGTCATGCTGACCGGCCTCGCGGCCGGCCTCGGGAAGGAGAGCGTGTCGGCCATCGACACGTTGCCCTCGCACGGTGTCGACCAGATCGGCTTCTCGGCCCCCGCGAAGGGGCAGAAGGTCGGGTATGACAGCTCCCACGTCGAGGCGAAGGACATCGACAAGATCAAGTCGGTCAAGGGCGTCACCGACGCCTCGCCGCTGACGATCACGCAGGGCCGCGCGAGTGTCTCCGGTGTGCCGTCGGCGGTCGCCGTCTTCGCCGTGCCGGACGGTTCGTTCGCCGCGCCGAAGGGGGTGAAGAACGGCTCCGTCGTCGTCGGCAAGACGATCACGAAGGACGCCGCGCTCAAGGAGGGCGAGTCGATCTCGTTCAACAACAAGAGCGTTCGCGTCGCGAAGCTGAGCGACGACGCGTCGTACCAGCACCAGCCCGTCGTGTGGATGACGGAGAGCGACGCGAAGGCCGCCGGCCTGCTCGGCCAGGGCTCGGGCACCGTCGCGCTCGTCAAGACGGGCAGCGGGTTCTCGAAGGACGCGCTCACCTCGGCGACCGGCCTCGACGTGCAGGACCCGAAGACGTCGCTCAGCACGATCAGCGCCTACCAGGCCGAGAACGGCTCGCTGACGCTCATGCGCGTCATGCTCATGCTCGTCTCCGCCCTCGTCGTCGGCGCGTTCTTCACCGTCTGGACGATCCAGCGCACGCCCGACCTCGCCGTCCTCAAGGCGATGGGCGCGCACACCGGCTACCTCGTGCGTGACGCCATGGGTCAGGCCGCCATCCTGCTGCTCATCGGTGGCGGCCTCGGCACGATCGTCGCGACCGTCCTCGGCTACTTCGCGCAGGGCACGGTGCCGTTCGTCCTCAGCCTCACGACCACGCTCGTCCCGCTGGCGCTGCTGTTCGTTCTCGGTCTGCTCGGCGCGCTCGTCAGCGTGCGCCGCATCGTGACCGTCGACCCCAACACCGCACTGGGGGCCGCGCGATGAGCCTTCGTCGTCATGCACCCGTACCTCGTGTCGAAGGCCGCGCGATGAGCCTCGACGCCACCCTCGTCCCCACCACCGCGCCAGGAGCAGCCCGATGAGCCTCGACGTCAAGAACGCGACGCTGACCTTCCCCGACGGCGCCTCGGGGCGCATCACGGCCGTCAACGACGTGTCGTTGCACGTCGCCGCGGGCGAGTTCGCCGCGGTGACGGGCCCGTCGGGTTCCGGCAAGTCGTCGCTGCTCGCCGTCGCCGGCCTGCTGCAGACGCCCGACTCCGGCATCGTGACGATCGACGGCAAGGTCGTCTCGGGGCTCTCGCACAAGGACGCCGCAGCGGTGCGCCTGTCGTCGATCGGGTTCGTCTTCCAGCAGAGCAATCTCATCGCGTCGCTGACGTCCGTGGAGCAGCTCGAGATCGTTGCGCGCATCGCCGGGCGTCACGGCAAGGACACCGCATCGCGGGCCGAGGAACTGCTCGCCGCCGTCGGGTTGGAGAAGGTCTTCGACCGCCGCCCCGCAGCGCTCTCCGGCGGTCAGCGTCAGCGTGTCGGCATCGCCCGCGCGCTGATGAACGAGCCGAAGCTGCTGCTCGTCGACGAACCGACCGCGTCGCTCGACACCGAGCGCGGCACCGCCGTCGTCGAACTGCTCGGCAAGGTGACGCACGAACACCAGGCCGCGACCATCATGGTGACGCACGACCTGCACACCCTCGACGCCGTCGACTCGCTGCACGAGATGGTCGACGGTCGCCTGCGCACGCTCGAGGCGACCCCGACGCAAGGTTGATGTCGGCGCCTCGTCGTAGTGCTGGCCTCGGCGCCTGATCGTCTCGACGGAGACGACGCGAGGAATCGGGTGTAGGCGAACATGACGCCGGCCGGATGCGACAAGCATCCGGCCGGCGTTCGTCGTCTCGTGGTTGCGGCGTCTCACGGTGACGTCGCCTCGTGGTCTCGGCGTCTCGACGGTAGGTGTGAGGTCGGCGAGTCGTTGGGGACGGGATTCGCAGATGGGGACGCGAATCGCGGTTTGGGACGGGAGTTCGAGCTGGCGCCTGTTCTCGAGCCGGCGTTGGTCAGGAGCTGACGTGAGCCAGCTGCGTCGTCGTGGCCGGCGCGTCATGCATCAGGGCGAGGCGTAGGCATCCGAGAGCGACGGGGATCTCGGCGGCGAGCGCCATGGCGACGGCGGTGGCGAGCGAACTTGTCGTGGTCGCGCTCGCGATGTCCGTGACGGCGTCGAGGACGAACAGCGTCGCGGCGACGAGCCCGATGAGCCGGGTGGCCGCGGCGCGTCGACTGGTGGCCAGAACGAGTGCGGTGAGGGCGAGGAGTTCGCTCACGTCGAGCCCCAACCACGCCGCGATGCTCGCAGGGTCGACGCGCTGCGCGTCCAGGCGCAGGTAGAGCACCGGGATCCAGGCTGCGAGGACGCCGCCTGCCACCGTCAGGACTCGTGTCACCGTCGTGTTCTCCACGTCCCCCACGTTCGCGCTCGCGTGTGGGTGGGTGATGTCGAGATCCTGTGCGTCGGCCATGAGCGCTCGCGGGCGATCTGGCGTGGTGTTGACGTCGCAATGTCGACGTGGTGCGGTGCCGCAGCGCGGGCGTGGGGGAGCACCGGGGTGAAGCCTGGCCGTGGGGCGGTGGCGCGAGGGGCCGTCAGAGGTGGCGGGCCGGACACGACGAAGGTGTGATCACCGTTGCGGGAGCTACTGCGTCCCGGGCGCCCACGGCGGGCGGGCGGTTCGCTAGGGTGGGCAGCGCGCGTCACCCAGGACGAGGAAGCCGGTGAGAATCCGGCACGGTCGCGCCACTGTGAACGGGATTTCCGTGAGTCAGGAACTCGGGGTGACGCCATCGAGCGGGACGCGTCATCCCGGGAAGGTGCACTCATGCATATCGCTGAGGGGTTCTTGCCCCCTGTTCACGCTGCCGCCTGGAGTGCGGTAGCGGCACCCTTCGTCATCCACGGAGCGCGCGAGATCAAGCGCACGATCGAGAAGCATCCGGAGTCGAAGCTGCTGCTCGGCGGAGTCGGGGCGTATTCGTTCGTGCTGTCGGCCATCAAGTTGCCGTCCGTCACCGGGAGTTCGTCGCATCCGACGGGCACCGGCGAGGGCGCCATCATCTTCCGCCCGCCCGTCATGGCGGCGCTGGGCACGATCGTGCTGCTGTTCCAGGCGCTGTTGCTCGCGCACGGCGGGCTGACGACGCTCGGCGCGAACGTCATGTCGATGGCAGTCGTCGGGCCGTGGGCCGGGTACGGCGTCTATCGGCTGATGCGTCGCGCGCCGCTGTCGATCGCCGTGTTCTGCGCCGTCGCCGTCTCCGACCTCATGACGTACGTGACGACGGCGACGCAGCTCGCCCTCGCCTTCCCCGACCGCGCGACGGGTTTCGTCGGCGCATGGTCGCGGTTTCTCGGGCTGTTCGCGGTGACGCAGATTCCGCTCGCCATCGTCGAGGGCCTCGTCGGTGTGCTGCTCATGAACGCGCTGCGCTCCTGGGCCGGCCCGGAGCTCGCCGGTCTGGGATTCGGACGCGATCGTGGGTTCGATACGGGTGTCGCGGTCTCGGCCGACGTCGAGGCGAAGGAGGCGAGCCGTGCGTGACCGTCGACTGACGAACGTCCTCCTCGTCGTGCTCGCGGCGGCGATCTTCGTCCTGGCGCTCGTCATGGGCACGCGCAGTGGCGACTTCGGTGGCACGGACGCTGCGGCCACCGAGACCATCGAGAAGTCCGACCCCGACTACAGGCCGTGGTTCGAGCCGTTCTGGACGCAGCCCGGTGGCGAGGTCGAATCGGGGCTGTTCGCGATGCAGGCCGCGCTCGGTGCGGGCTTCCTCGGCTTCGTCCTCGGCACGTTCCGCGAGCGTCGCAAGAACCGCGACGCGGCGTCGGGTGTCGCGAGTGCGGGTAGCGGTGTTGCGTCACGTCGTGCTGCCCCGGGTGATGACGCTGCGACGGGTGTCGTCACGAACGCGCCCGACGGTTCGCGGATCGCCTGAGCGTGGCTCATCTCGCGATCGACGAGGCGGCGTGGAGCAGCGCGTGGCGCTCGCATGCCGTCAGCGAGAAGGCTGCGCTGGCGCTCGGTCTTCTCGCCGTGGCGATGGTGGCGCGGGACGTGCGCGTCGACCTGGCCGTCGTCGTCGTCGCGTTCGTCGCCGTCACGGTGGGTGCGCGCGTCGCGCCAGGGCTGGTGCTGCGTGTGTGGGCGCTGCCGGCGGTGTTCGTCGTCATCGGCCTCGTGGGCGTGCTCGTGTCGATCGGCCCCGCGCCCGATGACGCGCTGTGGCAGGCGGGGCCGTTTTCGATCGGGCGATCGTCGCTCGATCGAGCCGTTCTGACGGGGTCGCGTGCAGCGGCGGGGGCGGCTGCCGTCCTCGTGCTCGCGCTGACGACGCCGATGACGGACGTCCTCGGCGGGCTGCGGCGCGTCGGGGTGCCGGCGTTTCTCGTCGAGATCGCGGGCGTCGTGTATCGGATGATCTTCACGCTGCTCGACTCGGTCGGCACGATCCGGGAGAGTCAGACGGCGCGCCTCGGCTACGCGACGCGCCGCGCGGCGCTCGCGAGCACTGGGACGCTGCTCGCGGGGGTGCTCGTCCGGGCCTGGACGCGCGCCCAGCGCCTCGAAGCGGGGCTCGCCGGACGTGGATACACGGGCGACCTCATCGTCACGACGCCCGCGCGGCAGGCGTCGTGGCGGTCGCTGTGTGGTGTCGTGCTCGTCGTCGGCGCCCTCATGGCGTGGGCGGTGATGTCGCGATGAACAGGTGGCTGCAGAACAGGCAAGCTGGGCCGAACGGCGTCGCTCGAGATAGTGAGTCACGTGTGGCTGAGCCCGGCGGCCGGGAGGCAACTGGTACCCGTGGGTTGGGTGTCAGGGATCTGCGCGTGGGGTATCGCGGTCGGGATGCCGTACTCGACGGCGTCGACCTCGACGTGCAGCCGGGGCGGCGGCTCGCGTTCGTCGGCGCGAACGGCGCAGGCAAGACGACGCTGTTGCGCGCCGTGGCCGGGTCGGTTGCGGCGACGTCGGGGGACGTCGTCGTCGACGGGGTGGTGTTGCAGCGTTCGCGGCGCGGGCTGGAGCGTCATCGACAGCTCGTGCAGCTCGTGCTTCAGGATCCGGCGGATCAGTTGTTCTCGGCGGACGTCTTCGCGGACGTCTCGTTCGGCCCGACCAACCTCGGGCTGCCGCCCGACGAGGTGCGGCGACGCGTCGAGGAGACGCTCGACGTCCTCGGGATCAGCGACCTCGCGGATCGGCCGGTTCATCAACTGTCGTTCGGGCAGCAGAAACGCGTGGCCATCGCGGGTGCCGTCGCGATGCGCCCCGCGTACCTGCTGCTCGACGAGCCGACGGCCGGTCTCGACCCGGCCGGCGTCGAGGCGCTGCTCGCGAGCCTCACGTCGCTCGAGGAACGCGGTACGACGATCGCCCTGTCGACGCATGACCTCGCGTTCGCGTGGGAGTGGGCCGACGACGTCGCGCTGCTGCACGACGGGCACCTGCGTCAGGACGCCGCGCATCGTGTGCTCAGCGACGAGCCCGCCCTGCATGCCGCGGCGCTGCGCGCTCCCTGGCAGGCGCAGATGTTGGCGCGCGCAGGCGTGACGTGTGCCGGAGCGCAGACGTCGCGCGACGGGGGCGCCGACGGGGCCATCGACGGGGTCGCCGTCGAGGCCGTCAACGAGGTCGTTGGCGGCGACGCGGGGCCTGGTGACACCGCGGGCGACGCGGGGCCCGGCGACGCCGGCGGCGAAGGCCCAGGCGCTCGCCGGCGTCCTGTCATCGGGGCGATGCCGCGCACGATCGATGAGATATACGACGCTGTGGTCAGTGGCGTCTCACGCTCCAGTGACGGCACTGCGCAGGCGGAATGACAGCCCCGGCCGCTCATCGCAGGGGGGTGACAACAGGTGCCGCCGGCAGCTGGCAGCTGGCGGCCATCAGCCAGTGACCATCAGTCGGTAATCAGCGGTCGGTGGTCGGGGGTGGTCGGCGGTCGGTGGTCGGGGGTGGTCGGCGGTCGGCAGTTGGCGGGCTCGGCGGCTGGTGGATATGGCAGTCGGCGGGGGCCACGGTTGCTCTGCTCAACGCCGCGCAGGATGTTCTCACTCATGGCGTGGGTGGGTCGGGACGTGTGGGAGTGCCACCTCGGCGGTCGCGACGACACCGCTACGGGCGCGGCGCGGCGCCGTGCCCCCCGACGTCGAGTAGCTCGTCGACGCTCGCGGCGATGGTCGTCGCGTCGACGAGCTGCGTCGAGACGGGCGGCAGGTCGTGGATGAGGCGCGCGAGGCGTGACGCCATCGCGTTGGCGTCGAGGTGAGCGAGCGGATCGTGCGTCCAGCACGCCGCGAGGGTCACGTACGTGGCCGAACCGAGGCTCGCCTCGAGCTCGCTCCACGACCCGAGCACGCGCGGCAGGTCGCGCTGTGCGATCTGCAGGACGTGCGCGGCCTCGAGCTGCTCGAAGACGAGGTCGCGCCGCGCGCTGACGCCCCGCTCGGAGTTGTGCTCACCGTCGGCCAGGAGCAGCAGCACCCGCTCGAGGGCGCGCAGGGCGCGACGGAACTGACGACGCACGAGCAGCACGGGCAGACGACGCCCGAACGCCCACAGCACGAACAGGCAGATGACGCACGACAGGGCCGTCTCGAAGATGCGATCGAGCATCAACTCACCGATCGGCTTGTGCGCCGTGCCCGCCGACGCCACGAGCAGCGCCATCGGCGTGATGAACATCGAGCCCAGCGCATAGTTGCGCACGACCGTCCACTGCAGCAGGTACACGCACATCAGCGCGACGACGATGACCCACCAGCCGCTCGGATGCGTGAGGCTGACGAGGAAGAACAACCCCACCCCGACGACCGTGCCGACGAAGCGGTGCGCGGCGCGATGCGTCAGTGTCAACCGGTCGCCGCCGAGGGAGATGAGCAGCGCCGTCGTCATGACCGCCCAGTACGGATGCGTGACGCCGAGTGCGTATGCGAGCACGCACGTGAGCAGCACCGCGAGCGCTGCGCGCCGCGCGATCAGCGCAGGCAAGGACGAGCGCGACAACCCCCAGCGCAGCAGGTAGCGCCGCGGTGGGCGTCCGAGGTAGCGCGCCTGCGCCATGACGGGGACGGCGATCACGGCCCCGGGCAGTCGCGTGGCGGCGGTGCGTTGGACGACTTCGATGTGCAACCGGCGCAGGCGCTTCGTCAGCTCGCGCCAGTGCGGGTCGGGGTGACGGCGGCCCGTCGCCGCGCTCAACGCCCACGCCGCGGAGAAGATCGACGCGTACGCCGTGTCCCGCAGGCGGCCCGTCTCGACGAAATCGCCGTCCGGGTCTGACTCGAAGTACGCGTCACACGCCTCCTGCGCCTCGTCGACGGCTTGATCCTCCGGTTCGTGACGCTGCGGGTACTGCAGCGCGAGGCTCAGCACGCTCGACATCACGGCGCCACAGCCTGCTGCCAGCAGGAACCGGCTGCCGGGCACGCCGACCGTAGGCAGATACGTGCCGATGGCCGGGCCGATCGTCAGAAAGACAGGGCCAGGCGGGTCGCCGACGAGCGCGTGGTACAGAAGCACACTGACGCCGGCGATCGCCGTCAGCGCGACCGTCGTGAGCACCGCATGTCCTGCGACGCTCACCCCGATCGTCAACGCCGCGACGTACGCGAGCGTCATGCACGCGAGGATGGTGACGCGGTGACGCCACGTCCGCTTGACGCTGACGGTGCACAAGAACGTGCCCGTCAACCCGAGCAGACCGAGCTGTGGGCCGAGGACGAACGACAACGCCAGCACCGTCAGCGTCACGCACGTCGTGATGTGTGCCGCCGTCTTCCAGCGCCCCGGCGCGGGCTTGACCTCGACGAACGTCTGCAGCTCGTCCGCGAGGCGCGCCTTCGTCACCCCGCGACGACGGGCAGCGCGACGCACCTGCGGCGGCGCGAGCATCATCGTGAGGCGGGGCATGCCTCTATTGTGAACCTGGCCACCGACAACCCCGGAAACCTGGGCCTTTCGCCTCCACATGTACACGGGTGCTCGTCGCCGCGGCAGTGGCATGGCGTCGTGTGCATGAATTCAGGGACAGAACATGAGAGTCAAGGAACCCGCGGCAGCGGGCACGAAACCGCGCGCCTATGCGGTGCGTTGCCGGTGGCTGCCGTGGAGCCCCCGGGCTCACCGGTGGGCCGGGCAGCTCCTCAGTGCATCCCCCGGCGGTGATGACCTGATCTCGGCGGTGATCTTCGCCATCGTGCTCGTCCCGTTCATCGTCGTCCTGGTCTACCTCATCGGCGAGCTGGCTCTGCTGTTGCTCCTGGTTCCGCTGCTGGCATTGACCCGTTTCGTGTTTCGTCGCCCCTGGGCCGTCTGTGTGAGTCGACGTGGCCGGGTGCTTCACGAGGAGCGGTGCCCCACGTTCAGCGCCGCCCGAGCGCGTCGGGGCGACCTCGCACAGGCGGTGCGAACCGGCACCTGGCGCGAGCTACCGCGTCAGCACTGAGGCGCGCGCGACGAAGCACCTCGACGTCAACCCCGCGCCAGGCGCTCCCACCTCGCGATCCATGTGGACCGCGCACGACGTCAGCCGCGAGCCAGCCGTTCCTCGACGTAGTCGAGCCAGCGCAGCTCGGCCTCGTCGGCGAAGATGAGCGATTCGAGGACGAGCTCGTCGGGCGTCGGTGCGCTCGGCGCGCCCGGTGCGCGGCGCGGTTTCGACCGGTTGAGTTCGCGCAGGTGCCGCATCGTCGCGGTGCGTTGCGTCGAGACGAGCGCACGCACGTCCACCCCCGGCATCGTGACGGCGAGCGCCAACTTGATGGCGAGTTCGTTGCGTGGCGTCACGTCGCGCGGGACGGCCTGGGCCCACCACGAATCCACTTCGCCGCGCCCCGCCTCGGTGAGGCGATACGGGATGCGGCCCTCGTCGTCGGCCGCGCCCGCGCCCTCGACGAGACCGTCGCGTTCGAGGCGCCCGAGCGTCGTGTAGACCTGCCCGATGTTGAGCGGCCACTGGCCGCCCGTGCGCGCCTCGAACTCGGAGCGCAGCTGCGCGCCGTACATCTCCTGCGAGGCGAGCAACGCGAGCAGGCCGTTGCGAACGCTCACGTCAGCCCCCTTCGCGACGTCGCGGTGAACGATGAACGTTCAACGGTACGACGCGGGGCGCCCGCCCGCCGAACCCGGCGAACCCGTCGGACCCCGCGTGGATCGTGTACGACGCTCACCGCTCACGCCTCGTCAGCACCGGCTTGCGGCGTGCGAACAGCATCGACACGAGCGCTGCGACGAGTGGCACCGCGACGAGCATGATCGCGAGCGACCACCATGGGATCGCGTACGTGCCGCCGCTGAGCTGGTGCGTCCGCTCGTCCATCACGTGGTTCGTCGAGGCCCGCGCCAGGATGAGCCCCGGCGCGATGCCGACGGCGATGCCGATGAGCGCACCGATGACGCCGATCGCCGCCGCGTGCGCGCCGACGATGCGTCGCCGCATCCCCGTGGGCGCCCCGACGGTCGCGAGCGTCGCGGCGTCGGCCTGCGATTCGGCGTCGTTGAGCAGCGTCGACACGATCGTCGTGAGCAGGACGACGAACGCGAGCGCCGCCGTCATGATGCCGAGGATGACGAGGATCGGGCTCGAATAGCCCCGCTCCACCATCAACGGCATGTCGATCGGGGAGGCGGCCTTGAGCTGACCTTCGAGCTTCTTGCTCACCCCACCCTCGGGCGCGACGGTGATCGCCGCGAGATGGGCCGTCATGTGGTGCTTCGCCAGCGTTTCGCGGGTCGCGATGAGCGAGTTCGGCGTCGAACCTGCGAGCTTGAACGCGGCGTCGAACGACACGGGGCGTGCCGGCACCGTCAGGGGTGAGCAGGACGCGACGGTGGCCTCCGGCTGCTCGGCGTTCTTCCACTCCACCGCGGCCAGCGTGACCTCGCCGTCGTTGATCGTCGTGGCGCTCGACTCCGGCCCCCACGTTGCCGCGCCCAGGCTGCCGTTCGTCGACGGCCCGACGTGGAGGAACTCTCCTCGCTTCAGGGCGTCTCGCGTCGCGGCATCGAGGCCCATGAGCGTCATGCCGGCCTCGTCGACGCCGAGCACGCTGACGGCCGCGGCGGCGGCGTCCTGACCGGAGCCCTTCGCCGGGCACTTGCCCGCGAGGTAGCGGGGCATGAGATCTGTGGCGCCCACTGTCCACGCACCCGCGGCGCCGGGGACGATCTTGCGGGCCGCCGCGATGGCTGCGCTGTCGTCCGTCTCACTGGTCCGCGACCCGGGAGAGCTCGAGATGAACGCCGCCTCGCCCATCGGCATCGACGGGGTGTACCTCTTGGCGTGGTACGCGTCCTCGCTCGCGCCGTAGACGCTGACACCCGTGCACACGGCGACGGTGGCGAGCACCGCGCCGATCGACGCCGTCGCCCGCGTGCGCTGACGGCTGACCTCGCGCACCGCGATGCGCGGCGTCAGGGGCAGGCGGCCGGCGAGCTTGCCGGTCAGCATGAGCACGTACGGCACCGCGAGCACCGCGCCGCCGAAGAACAGCGGCACGCCGATGTACGCAAGGGCGGTCTGCCCCTCCTCACCCATCGACGACCCGTCGCCCCCTCGCTGCGTCGCAAAGAACAGGCACAGCGTGCCGGCCGCGACGGCGATGACGCCGATCGTCGGCAGTCGACGCTTGACGACACGCGCCGACACCTGCCCGCGCAGGGCCTGCAGAAGGTTGGTACGACCCGCAGCCCCCGCGGGCACCCACGCGGCGATGAGCGCGGCGAGCGTCGAGACGACGACGAGGCCGACGATCCAGCTGAATCGGATGTCGGTGGGCGCGTCGAGGGTCGTCACCTGCCGGCAGGCGATCTTCGCGGCGACGACGCCGAGCGCGGTGCCGAGGACGGCACTGACGAGCGCGGTCAGCGCACCGAGGATCATCGCGTTGGCCAGGACGATGCGGCGCAGGACGGCGCGGGTGCCGCCGTTCGCCGCGACGAGCCCGAGGCTGCGACGCTGACGCGTCGCGCCGGCCGCGAACGCCGGGCCGGCGAGCAGTGCCGTCACGGCGACGAAGGCCATCGTCGCGACGGCGATGGCGAAGGCCATGCTCGAATCGCCCGTCGTGTTCACGTCATAGGTGCTCGCCTGCGCGGACACGTTGTCGCGGGTCGTCAGGTCGAGGCCGAATCGGTGCCACTGCTCGACGTCAGCGGCCGAGAACGTGCGCGAGTCGTCGAGGAGGAACCCCGGTGACGAGCTCGGCTTGTACCCCGTCGGCACCGGCCCGACGGCGGCGACATCCGCGAACGGCGTCGTCACGGTACCGACGACGGTGAGGTTCACCGTCTTGCTGTCGGACGGGTTTCCGGAGTCAGAGCGCGCCTGCATCGGCCCGTCGGTCGGCAACCCCATCTTCTTGCCGTATTCGGTGACGGCGACCTCACCCGGCTTCGACGGCAGGCGCCCCGAGACGAGAGTGGCCTTGCGTGCGAGCAGGGGCGAGGTGGCGTCGGTCAGCATGACGGTGCCCCACGTCGACGTGAACCCACCCGACGTCGTCTCCTGCGTGGCGGCGAACACGAAACCTTCCTGGCGGGCCTCGAGCGCGGCAACGCCCGCCTGTTCGCTCACCTCCGCAGCCGTCGGAGGCTTCGATGTCGTGACGGCGCGTCCGGCCGCCGGCATCGGCGCGCCCGGTTTCTCGGCGGACACCGTGACGATGCCACCGAGCCCCTCCATGGCGCGGGCGCGTTCTTCGTCAGGGCTGATCTCGAACGTCGAGATGAAGGCGAGCATCGTCGCCAGCGCCATGACGGGCAGCAGGATGAGCAGCGCAGCGAGCGCCGAGCGGCCCTTGTAACGCATGATGTCGCGCCACGCGAGGCGCAGCGGCAGCCGCCATCCGGCGAAGGGGGAGGCCATCTCAACGACCCCCTGCGCGCGAGGCGTCCGACGCCGATGAGTTGCGCGACCCACGACTCGCAGGTGCGGCCAGGTGCGAGATCGCCGGACGCGACGCACGCGTCGCGCCGGCCGTCCGCACCGCCATGACGAGCGCAACGGCGATGATGCCGACGAGCAGGACGACGAGGGCCGGTGTCGACAGGAACACGCCCTCGAGCACCGGCCCGTGCGTCGCGTCGAGCCACGATTCGGCCGGTTTCGTCGTCACGTGCGACGGGGGCGAGCCCTGCACCCACGTGTGCACGCTGACGACGGCGAGCTCCTGCACCCGGGACAGGTGGTCGGACGCGGTGATCATGCCCGGCCCTGCGTCGTTGCTGCCGTCACACTCGTCGCACCGTGCGAGCGGGTGGCGGCGGTCTCTGCGAACGGCGCGGGTTCGTCGCCGACGATGCCGACGACGGCGCCGTCACGCAGGTTGACGATGCGGTCGGCCCACGACGCGTGCCGCGAGTCGTGCGTGACGAGCAGGACGGCGGCGCCCGCGTCGCAGCGCTGACGCAGCACCATGAGCACCTCCTCACCCGTGACTGAGTCGAGTGCGCCCGTCGGTTCGTCGGCGAGCACGACGCGGCGCTCGCCGACGAGGGACCGCGCGATCGCGACGCGCTGCTGCTGGCCGCCCGACATCTCCTCGGGGTAGCGGTCGGCGAGGTCGGCCAGGCCGACGGCGTCGAGCGCCTCGAGACCTGCGGCGCGGGCGGCGCGCAGGCCCTTGCCGTCGAGTTCGAGGGGGAGCGAGGCGTTCTCGACGGCCGTCAGCGCCGGGACGAGGTTGAGGTCCTGGAAGACGAACCCGACGCTGCGGCGGCGCAGGCTCGCCATCTCCTTCTGCCCGATGCCGACGATGCTCGTGCCGCCGATGCGCACGTCACCGCTCGTCGGCGCATCGAGGCCGCCCGCCATGTTGAGCAGCGTCGACTTGCCCGAACCGCTCGGACCCATCACGGCCACGAGTTCGCCCGGGTACAGCGCGAGGTCGACGTCGCGCAGGGCGTGCACGTCACCCGCGGGTGAGGGGTGCACCTTGCTCACGCCGTCGAGCTCGAGGGCTGGTTGCGTCATCGTTCATTTCCCTTCGTGAGGCCCGACGTGCGCCGCCGACGATGTGTCGACGGCGCACGTCACGCTCCCGTGCCCTTACCGCATACGCAGTATGCATACCCGGTATGCACATGTATACCGGGTATGTGGGTGCTGTGGGGGAATGACGCGCCGGTGGGTGTGTCGGGCGTGTCGGGTGAGGCGCGCCGCGCGGCATGTGCCGGGGGTGTCGTAGCACGTCGAGGCTTGGGGCCGGCGGGCGACGGGGCGTCGGGGTGCGCCATGACCGTGCCGCAGATGGTGCGAAACCACGCGCAGCGCGCCGAACGTCGCGCGCGTTTCGAGGCGGAAGCCCAGCTCGCTGAGCGTCTGAGCAAGGCCCGTACACCCCGCCAGAAGCGACGCGAGCTCGCCCGCGTGAATGGCGAGGCGAAGCGCGCACGCAGCGGCGATCAAGAAGGCGGCACAGTGGGCCGGCGTGAGTGATCGTCAGGCGCAGCGATGGGCCAAGACTGCCGATCGCGACGGCAACCCTATGCCGCTCGCGAAAGCCTCACCGGTCGTAGAGAAGCGCCGCACCGCCGTGCAGCGTGGCATGGGAGGTGCGCGGAAAGTCCAGGCGGACCGCATGGCAGCGATGCGCCATTTCACCATCCCAGGCACGGTGAAGGTCGAGATCGACACGGGCGGTAAAGCATCGTCGATCGAAGACCGTACGCACATCACGACGACCGTCCCTCTCGACGCGTCTGAGATGGAGACCGTGGCCGCGTGCATCGAAGCGCAGGAGTACGAGGAAGCCGCAGCGACCTTCAACGCCGCGCTGATCGATGCGTGGATGGGCGGCACGAGCCCGGTGAACATGAAGATCTTGCACTGGACCCCGGTTGAGCCGGAGTGAGAAAACAGTGGAGGGGTAAGGCAGAAAACCTGCCTTACCCCTCCACTGTTACGTCAGACCTCTAATTGGGTGAGATCATCGATCGGCAGGCGAATGAGGTTCAGAACTTCGGCTGAATACCCAGATTGTTTCATCGGGTCATCTTCAATCCAGGCGGTCGCTTCTTCTGATGTTGCATGGGCTGAAGCAATCGCTGGCGATTCGTTCAGGTCTCCAGCAGCCCAAATGTACAGATTATTCTCAATCCGATTATTCTCAATCCGAGCTGCACCGGCTAGGTCCAAGTCTTCCCATGAGACTCTTGTCTTAAGATTTTTGTTGCTGTCAAGGATCTTCAGAAGCTCGTCTTCCGACGTGAGTGCGACCTTGGCTGAGCCGTCTACGAAGACTGCGATCATGCCTACATCGTGCACTTCAGTTGAGCAACCTTCGTGTAGGACCGCGCGTAGTAGGTCTTGTTTTTCCAAACGATCGTACCGAGCGTGGAACCAATAAACGTGGCGTTCGTGGTCCCCTTGCAGGTCTTCACCACGTTCTTCTGCTCGAGCTTTGCGATATTGCGACCACCTGACATCGTTGTGCCGCCGGCCTTCTTCCACCACGCATACCACTTGTAGTGAATCTCTTCAGCGTGAGTGATAGACGTTACGGGCGTGGTGCATGTCGTGATAGGCTTATTACCCGCAGCCTTTTGGTCATATTCCTTCCGCAGGTAAACTGCACCGGGGTTTAGCGTGCAAGGCCCATAGTTGGGTGTTGCAAAACGTACCGATGCGCCCTTTCCACATTGGTAGTCATTGAGCTTTTTGATTGCTTCTTCCTGACTGCTCGCCTGGATGAAGGGCGTTGCCTTCGCCTCGCCACCCTTGAGGAACTGGTCAAGGCACTCTGCGTCGCTAGAGCGGTCGGTTGCGCTCTGAGCTGCGGGCACGGGCTTCTCAGCCGCCAGGGCTGTCGGCGTCACAAGAGACACGCCGAAGACGAGGGGCAGGCTTGTTGCTGCGATGCGCATACGGTTGACATGACAACCGCTCTCACTAGGTCAATTCTTCGGGCTTTCGCAGCATACCTAGGTCAGGGGCTGGGGAAGGGGGAAACGCGGCGGGGAGATTTGAAGGGGGGCCTTGAATCGACGGGTGACGGGGCGTCGGGTGTGGAGGTCAGCGAGGGGAGGAGGAAGGCGTCGACGCATGCCCCACGGGGTTCCGCATGCGCAGGTCAGGGCTGAAACCCTGTCATGCGGGATCGCAGCTCCCAGAGGTGCGCCGGGCCGGCGCACCCCGCACCCGGCCGCCCAGTCACTCCGCTTACCCCGTTGCAGAGCGTGCCGCGCTCAGAGCGTGAGCAGCACCTTGCCGATGTGCCCCGACGCGGCGAGTTCGCGGTGCGCGTCCGCTGCCTGCGCGAGCGGGTAGGTGGCGTGGACGATAGGCCGCACGGCGCCCGATTCGACGAGCGGCCACACCGTGTCGCGCACCTCGCACACGATCGCGGCCTTCTCCGCGAGCGGACGCGAACGCAGCGACGTCGCCGTCACCTGGGCGCGCTTGGCGAGCAGTTTCGCGAGGTCGAGCTCGGCCTTGGCCCCGCCCTGCATGCCGATGATGACGAGCCGGCCGTTGGGCGCGAGAGCGTCGATGTTGCGGCTCAGGTACTTGGCGCCCACGACATCGAGGATGACGTTGGCGCCACCCTCGGCCGCGACGGCGTCGACGAAGTCCTCCTCGCGGTAGTTGATGAGGGTCTGTGCGCCGAGCGCCTTGCATGCGGCGAGCTTTTCGGCCGAACCGGCGGTGACGGCGACGCGCGCGCCGAGCGCCGTCGCCAACTGGATCGCCATCGTGCCGATTCCGCTGCTGCCGCCGTGCACGAGCAGCAATTCACCGGGCTGCAGGTCAGCGGTGAAGACGACGTTGGACCACACCGTCGCGGCCACCTCCGGCAACGCGGCGGCCGTCACGAGATCGACGCCGCGCGGCACGGGCAGCACCTGGCCGACGCGGACGTTGACGTACTCGGCGTAGCCGCCGCCCGCAAGCAGCGCGCACACCTCGTCGCCGACGCGCCAGCCGACGACGTCGGGCCCGAGCGCGTCGATGGTGCCGGAGACCTCGAGGCCGAGGATGTCGGATTCTCCGGCAGGCGGCGGATAGTGCCCCTGACGCTGCAGCAGGTCCGCGCGGTTGACGCCCGCCGCGGCGACCTTGATGCGCACCGAGTCGCCCTCGGGCGCGGGCAGATCGGGCACCTCGGCGAGGGTCATGACGTTCTCGTCACCGAATTCGGACAGCATGATCGCCTTCATTCCTCGACCCTACGACGCGCCCCGCGCACGATGAAACGCCAGATCGTCGACGGTGTCGACGTCGCGGGCGTCGCCCGGGTCGACGGGGGTCTCAGCGAGAGCGAGGGATGCAAGCAACGCACGCATCGACGCGCCGGCAGGGTTCCCGATCGCCTCGCAGGCCGCGGCCAGGGCATCGGCGCGATACACCGCGAGAAGCGGCTGACGACGGCCATCGACGACGGCGACCGCTCCGTCGAGGCAGGACGTGCTGGTCGCCCGCATCGTCAACGCCGCGTCGAGGAGGCCGGGGAGGGCATGGCCGCCCCGGGGCGTGTCGCCGGCGACGAGGGCTATCCACTCGCCGGTGCTGACGTCGAGCGCCCGCACCAGGGCAGCGACCGGGCCGCCCAGGGGCGGATCCTCCTGCACCCAGGTGACCTGTTCGCGACTGATCGCGCGCGGCGGACCGACGACGATGACGGGCCATGATGTCGGAAGCGAGGCCAGCGTCGAATCGAGCACGCTTCGGGCGCCGAGCGATACGTCCAGCTTGTCGTCGTGAGCGCCGCCGAAGCGCCGCGACGTCCCGCCGGCGAGCACGACGGCCGTGACGGACAGGTTCAGATCGGGCCGTTCGTCGCCTGCGCTGCCCCTGCCCGCCCGCCGGCCTGCCGGTTCTGCGGCGGCGCCACTCAGCCGCGAATCGGTGCCGTCGGGTCGGGAGGCGTGCTCGTCGAAAGGCTCGTGCGAGGTCATGGGTCCATCGTCGTGGACGCGAGCGCGCGGTGGGTACGACGCGACGTCGTCGCGCCGTCGCAGGTGGGTGATCCCGGCGAGGAGGCGTCAGGTCAGCTGCGCGGCAGGCGACGCGCGCTGTCGACGAGCTGGCGGGCGCTCGCGTCGAAACCGTCGTAACCGCGAGCTGCGCGGGCCGTCATCGTCATGCCGATCATCGAGCTCGTGGGCAGGCTCGCGTACTCGCGCGCTGCGGCAGTGGTGACGCTGCAGTCGGTCAGGGCCTTCGCGAGGCCACCCTTGAACGCGTCGAACGCTGCACGGCAGTGTTCGAGCTGCGTAGGGTTCTCAGCAGCGACGGTGACCGCGCCGACGGCCGAGCCGGCCTCGAACTTCGTCTCGTCGAGGTAGGCGCGCAGGCGGCCGAGCAGTTCGCTGATGACCTGTTCAGGCGAACGACGTTCGACCGACGCCATGACGTCGAGCCACTGCTGGGCGTTGAGGTCGATGGCGGCGAGAACGAGTTCCTGCTTGCCGCCGGGGAAGTGGTGATAGATCGA
Organism: Dermacoccus sp. BD5; assembly: GCF_044878485.1. Taxonomy (NCBI): domain Bacteria; kingdom Bacillati; phylum Actinomycetota; class Actinomycetes; order Micrococcales; family Dermacoccaceae; genus Dermacoccus; species Dermacoccus sp. BD5. The sequence goes on from NZ_JANJER010000004.1 coordinate 52,523, forward strand.
GCCGCGCGGCGTCTGCGTCGCCTGCGTCACCTCTGCGAACGAGGTGGCCTGCAGGCCACGGCGGGCGAGCAGGTCGAGGGCACCGGAGATCATGCGATCTCTGACGGGCGACGGCATCGGAGCTCCTTCAGGCAGGTTCAGGGTTTGCAGAAACCCATGTTGCACAGGAGGGAACCCATGTTCGCTCCTTGAACACTTTATACACCGTCTGTGCTCTTTTTGTTCTGCGGGCGTGCTGCGCCTGGCACTGGCGGTCGATAACTAGGACGATGCAAACGGGCGAGGGTGAAGAGTTCACGCGTTCGTGTAGAGAATTTTACCCGTTCGGTGGGAGTGTGTGCTCCCCCACAGGTGTGGGTTGCGTGCTGCCTGGTTGTTCAGCGCTGCCATCGTAGCTGGACATGTGACCAAGTGTGGTGGAGTTGCTACAGCCGCAAGAATATTGCGTCGCAACTCCGGTCGATGATGCTGGCGGTGCGTCGTCTTGGGTACGGCAGGTGGTGGGTCGCAGGCGCGGCCGGTGTGGCGTCAGCGACGCGTCGAGGGTGGGTCAAGTGCGTGTCGCGTGTGCGTCATGTGGCGGGGGGACTCCGTCGGCGGGGCGGGAGCTTGCTGCGCTCGCTGCCGCCTGCCTCCTCCCAAATCCCTCGCGTTCATTCAGAGATGCGAAAGACCCCCTCCGGGGCGACTTCGTCGCTGATCCCGGAGGGGGTCTTCCGCATCTCTGGCGGTGGCGGTGGGATTTGAACCCACGGTGGAGTTACCCCCACACACGCTTTCGAGGCGTGCTCCTTAGGCCGCTCGGACACGCCACCGGTAAGAACATTACAACAGCGATGCGTCGGAGCAAAAACGAGATGAACGAACCGTCACTTGCACACCGGCGACGGCGACGGCGACGCAGGCGCCGCAGCGATCGTCGGGAACGACGAACCGACGACGACATCCACACTGTTGCCGTCACGCCCGTCCTGCACGAGCTTCGCGCCCGGCACCAACGTCGCGACATACCGCTTCGCCAGCGCCGCGCCGTCAGGGCCGAAACGCACCTCGCCGACACCGTCCTCGCTGTGCTGATACGGGTCGTTGCCGACGACACCCATCCTGAACCCGTGCGTGCGCAACGCCTCCGCAGCCGTTGCCGCCGCACCCTTCGACCCGCTGGCGTTGTAGACGTTGAGCGTGAAAGACGCGATCTCCGGCGGCGCCGAACTCACCGTCCCGTTCGGGCACGGGCCGCTCTGCTTGCTCGGCGACGAGATGAACGTCGCCGCGAACACGATCGCGCCGAGCACGAGCAGCGCGCAGAAGACGAGGATGGCGATGGAACGGCGCTCGCGACGCTTGCGCGCCCGAGCGAGGCCGTTGTCGCGGACATAACTCATAGGGACAAGACCCTTGCGTGGAAGGTGGCGCGCGACTGCAAGGCGGCCCGCAAGGCGCGATGCAGACCGTCCTCCAAGTACAACTCGTTCTCGTACGCGACGACATGCGCGAAGATGTCGCCGTAGAACGTCGAATCCTCCGACAATAGCGCCGACAGATCGAGCGTCGTACGAGTCGTCGTCAGATCCGCCAGACGCACCACCCGAGGCGTCACCGGCGACCAGTCCTTGGGCGTGACGAGGCCATGGTCGGGGTAGGGGCGCGAATCGCCCACGGCCTTGAAGATCACGGCCCTATTTTATGTGCCGACAGTGCTGGGCGCGCACGCGCCGGGCGGATACGCTCACGACGTGACCGAAAAGAATCAGCTCGAAGCCATCCGCAGCGGATACGCCTTCGACGGCGCCTCCCTCGAGCTCGGCGCAGCCGTCGAGGACAACACCGCCAAGCCCGACGTGCAGGTGCGCCTGCCGCTGTCGATGATGAACCGCCACGGCCTCATCGCCGGCGCCACCGGAACGGGCAAGACCAAGACGCTGCAGCTCATGGCCGAGCAGCTCGCCACCAACGGCGTGCCCGTCTTCATGGCCGACATCAAGGGCGACCTGTCCGGTCTCGCCGAACCGGGTGAGTCGAACGACAAGGTCGCCGCCCGCGCAAAGGACGTCGGGCAGGCGTGGGAGGGCAAGGGCTTCGACGTCGAATACCTCAGCCTCGGCGGCGAGGGCAAGGGTGTGCCTGTGCGTGCCACCGTCACCTCGTTCGGCCCGACGCTGCTGTCGAAGGTGCTGGGGCTCAACGTAACCCAGGAATCCAGCCTCGGTCTCATCTTCCACTACGCCGACGCCAACGGGCTCGCCCTGCTCGACCTCAAGGACCTGCGCGCCGTCATCACGCACCTGACGTCCGACGAGGGCAAGGCCGACCTCAAGAACCTCGGCGGGCTCAGCTCGGCGACGGCCGGCGTCATCCTGCGCAACCTCATCGCGTTCGCCGATGGCGGCGCCGAGGTGTTCTTCGGCGAACCCGAGTTCGCCACGTCCGACCTCATGCGCACCGGCGCCGACGGGCACGGCATCATCACCTGCCTCGAACTGCCGAGCGTGGCCGAGAAGCCCGCACTGTTCTCGACGTTCCTCATGTGGATGCTCGCCGACCTCTTCCAGGAACTGCCCGAAGCGGGCGACCTCGACAAGCCGAAGCTCGTGTTCTTCTTCGACGAGGCGCACCTGCTCTTCGACGGCTCGAGCAAGGCGTTCGTCGACCAGATCGAGCAGACCGTCCGCCTCATCCGCTCCAAGGGCGTCGGCGTCTTCTTCGTCACCCAGACGCCCAAGGACGTGCCGTCAGGCGTCCTCGGCCAGCTCGGCAACCGCGTGCAGCACGCGTTGCGCGCCTTCACGCCCGACGACCAGAAGGCGCTCACCGCGACCGTGCGCACCTTCCCCAAGAGCGGCTACGACCTCGAAGAGCTGCTGACGACGCTCGGCACCGGCGAAGCGATCGTCACCGTACTGTCGGAGACCGGTGCCCCGACGCCCGTCGCCTGGACGCGCATGCTCGCACCGACGTCGAAGATGGGCCCGGCCGCACCCGAGACGATGGACCGCATCGTGTCGTCGTCGCCACTCGCACCCAAGTACTCCGAAGCGATCGACCGCGAATCGGCCTACGAGAAACTGCAGGGACGCCTGACGCCCGACACAGCGGGTGCGGGGAGCGACGCCGACGCGGCGCAGAACACACCCGCTCCCGAAGCGCCCCACGCGCCCGCCAAGAAGGAGAAGGACGACCCCGGCCTGGTCAGCCAGGTCGTCCACTCCTCCGCCTTCAAGTCGTTCATGCGCTCCGCCGGTACCCAGATCGGCCGCGAGATCACCCGCAGCCTCTTCGGCACCGCCCGCCGTCGCTGACGATCAGCGCATCAGAGGCGCACGCACCCAAGACACACGAGGGACGCCCGACCAGGGCGTCCCTCGTGTGACTTCCACCTACCAGAGCTTGTTTCCCTCAGCAGCCGCCCGACGCTGACGGTGACGCACTCGGCGACGCCGTCGCCTGCGACAACGGCACGACCTTGCCGTCCGTCGGCCACTTCGAACCCAGATACAGGCGCACGGCCGAACCCTTGATGTCGACAGCGCCCTTCGTCTGCGTGTCCTGCAGCAACCGCGAACCGGGGATACTCATCTGCAGGCGCTGCGCGTCGGGCAGGCCCTCCTCGTCGTACACGATGACGGCCGAGTCGTCCGGGTAGTACGCCTTGTCGTTCGCCTCGGCATCCGCGTGGAAACCCTGCTTGCCGAGCTGACCGGCGACGTCCGCCGCGAGGCCCGGCATGAACGTCGTGTTGAGGACGGTGACGGAGACGTTCTTCACCGCGCGCGGCGGGCGCGGCGTCAGCGAGAACTTGTTGCCGATGACGATGTCGATCGTCGGATCCGTGCGCTCGTCCTGATACAGGTTTGCGTGGGGGATCTGCTTGGCGACGTTGAGCGCGATCGTGCGGCCGTTCTTGCCGTACCGGATCTCGGCGAACTTGGGGGTCGGACGATCGTCGCTCAACGGGTCGTTCTTGACGTCCAGCGTGTGCATGCCGCGCCAGCCGAGCTGCTTCGCGACGGTGGCACCCTCACCGCTGCGGTCGCTCGCGTTGTAGACGTTGGCGTAGATGCTCGACCACGCGACCGTGCGTGACGGCGACGGGTTGCCGGGTGGGCACGTCGGCGCAGCCTGCTTCGGCTTGTCGCTCGAGCACCCCGTCAACGCACCTGCGGCAACGACGAAAACCGCTGCAGTGCTGGCGGTTCGGCGCATCATCACGATCCTTTCGACCCGGCTCGCACGACGACGAACCACCCCCGGAAGTGCCCAGTGTACGGCGGGCCGCGCACCCACGCCGACGGCGACCGTCCCTCGGCGCGCAGACACGACGATGCCCCGCCGGGCGAACCGGGCGGGGCATCGATCACGTGTGGCGGAGGATATGGGATTTGAACCCATGAGGGGTTTCATCCCCAACACGATTTCCAATCGTGCGCACTAGGCCACTATGCGAATCCTCCGCCGAGAACTGTACTGCACCGCGGCGCATGCGCCCAAGTCGGGCGGTGCAAGCAGCGTCGAGGGAACAGCCGGGGAACGACGGGTGCGCAGGGGCTCGTCGGTGCGGGCTGTCACCATGGGGGGCGTGACGCACGACAACACGAGCCCCGACGACACCCGCGCAGCCCGTGTGCGCTGGAGCGACCTGCCGCTCGCGGCCAAGCTCATGCTCGTCAGCATCGTGTTCGACTTCGTCGGCACCGGCCTCATCATGCCGTTCGGCGTCACCTACCTGCACGAGGTGCGCCACCTCAGCCTGCAGGTGACGGGCATCCTGCTGGCCCTGCCCGCGATCGTCGGGTTGCTCGCCGTCGGCCCCGGCGGTGTCGTCATCGATCGTGTCGGTGCGCGTCGCGTCGTCATCACGGCCGTCGGGCTCGAGATCACCGGGCAACTGCTCATGGCCGGGGCGCACGACGTCGGGCGGGCCGCACTGGCATTGACGCTCTCCGGAATCGCGACGGGGGTGATCTTCCCGGCCGTGCAGGCGATGGTCGCAAGCGTCATGCCGTCGGACCAACGGCAGTTCTTCTTCGGTCTCAACTTCACGCTGCTCAACCTGGGCATGGGCATCGGCGGGGTGCTCGGCGGGGCCATCGTCGACGTGACGCGGCCGTCGACGTTCGAGCTCGTGTACGTCATCGACGCCGCGACGTTCCTCGTCCCACTCGCGCTGTACCTGGGTCCGCTGCGACACCACGGCGGACGCGTCGAGCACCCCTCGAGCCCTGACGGCGACGCGCCGCGCGGCGGTTACGCGCAGGTGCTGCGCGAGCCGACCATGCGGCTGCTCGTGCTGCTCGGATTCATCACGGCCTTCATCGGCTACGCGCAGTTCGGAGTCGGATTCCAGGCCTTCGCCCGCAGCGTGGCGCACGTCTCGACGCAGGTGCTCGGCTGGGCGTACGCGGCGAACACGGCCGTCATCGTCGTCGTGCAGATCCTCGTGCTGCGGCTCGTCTCCGGCAGGCGGCGCACGCGCGCGCTGCTGCTCATGTGCGGCCTGTGGTCGCTGTCGTGGACCGTGCTCGGCCTCGCGGGCTGGTCGGGGGAGCGCTCCGCGACGATGGCCGGCGTCCTCGTCTGCGCGTCGGCGGCGATCTTCGGCGTCGGCGAGACGTTCCTGCAGCCGACGCTGCCCGCCATGGTCAACGACCTCGCCCCGGACGCCCTGCGCGGGCGCTACAACTCGGCCTCCGCGGGAGCCTTCCACCTGGCCGAGATCGTCGGCCCGCCGTTCGCGGGCCTGCTCATCGGGCACGCCCTGGCCGGCTGGTACACGCTCGCGCTCGTCCTCGGATGCGTGGGCGCGGCCGCCGTCACCCTCGCCGTCGAACGGCGCCTGAGCCCCGCCGTCAACGGGCTCGGCGCGCCGCGCGAACCCGACGTCGCGGGCGAGCTGGCCCTCGAGGTGCAGCGCGCCAAGCTGAGCGGTGAGTAGGTGCGTGAAAACCCCTTCGGTGATGAGCGGCGGCTCGTAGCCTGACGCCATGCCCCGACGCGTCGCCCGTCACGCCGCGCCGCTCGGCGACGGACGCGTCGTATGGCTGTTCGGCGACACGCGTCGCGCGCCCAGCCACGGGGCGACCATGGTGTTGAACTCGATGCTCATCAGCACGCGGGGGTGCTTCGCGCAGGTGCTGACGGGCGGCGCCGTCATCCCCGATCCCGGTGTTGCGGGCGAGCGGTTGGCGGCGTGGCCGACCTGCGTCATCAGCCTTGATCGCGGTCGATGGAGCGAGCTTTTCGTCTGCACCAACACGATCAGGCGGCACGGCGGGTTCTGGGGGTTCACGCTGCTCGGCACGTCGGTGACGCGCTTCGTCGTGCCGGACGGCGGGGCGGCGCGCCGCCTCGAGACCGTCGCGCTGAGCGCAGACGACGACGCGCTCGACCACGTGACGTGGGGGACGGCGAGCGTCGCCGATGACGGGTGGATCGTCGTGTACGGCACCCGTGCGCCGACGGGCGGCTTCGGGCGCGAGGTGTACGTCGCGCGCACGCGTCCGGAGGACATCGAGAACATGGCGCGGCGGCAGTACCGCGGCGCGACGGGCTGGGGAACCCGACGTCAGATGACGCCCGGGACGCGGCTGGGGCCCTGTGAGACGTGAGCGCCCCCCGCGTACCTGGAAGAGCTCTCCTACCCTTGCTGCATTCCTGCCCTGGGGGAGTTCGGAGAGGTACCACCACGCGGGGGGCTTGGCATGAGTCTACCGGGGACGCTGCGAGGGCGGTAATCGTGGGGTGGTCTGCGCTCCGGGCGGCGCTGGACGGGTGGTCGGACGAGGCGTGATTGGCCTGCTCGTAGGGCGTTCTCCGCGGAATCTCGGGGTTGTCGGCGCGCGCCACTAGTGTTGCTGGCATGACAACGGCCCTGTACCGCCGCTACCGCCCCGAGACGTTCGCCGACGTCATCGGCCAAGAGCACGTCACCGAACCCCTCATGCAGGCGCTGCGGACGGGGCGCGTCAATCACGCGTACCTGTTCAGTGGTCCGCGCGGGTGTGGCAAGACGACGTCGGCGCGCATCCTCGCGCGTTGCCTCAACTGCGTGCAGGGCCCGACGCCGAGGCCGTGCGGGGTGTGCGACTCGTGCGTGGCGCTCGCTCGTGGCGGTGCCGGCAGCGTCGACGTCATCGAGATCGACGCGGCCTCGCACGGTGGTGTCGACGACGCGCGTGACCTGCGTGAGCGCGCGTCGTTCGGCCCGGCGAGCAGCCGCTACAAGATCTACATCATCGACGAGGCGCACATGGTGACGCCGCAAGGCTTCAACGCGCTGCTCAAGATCGTCGAGGAGCCGCCGGAGCACGTGAAGTTCGTGTTCGCGACGACCGAGCCGGAGAAGGTCATCGGCACGATCCGCTCGCGCACGCACCACTACCCGTTCCGCCTCGTGCCGCCGAAGAAGCTGAGCGACTACATGGAGACGCTGCTCGACGCCGAGGGCGTCGCGTACGAGCCGGGCGTGCTGTCGTTCGTCACGCGCGCGGGTGGGGGTTCGGTGCGTGACTCGCTGTCGGTGCTCGACCAGCTCATCGCCGGGTCGGGGCCCGAGGGGCTGACGTACGCCGGCGCCGCGAGCCTGCTCGGCTTCACCGATGACGAACTGCTCGACGGCATCATCGAGGCGTTCGCGGCCGGTGACTCGGCGGCGGTCTTCCGGCAGATCGACCGCGTCGTCGAATCGGGCGCCGACCCGCGACGGTTCGTCGAGGATCTGCTCGAGCGTCTACGCGACCTCATCGTCGTCGCGGCCGTGGCCGAGGGTGCGGGCGCCGTGCTGCGCTCGGTGCCGGAGGACCAGCTGGAGCGCATGCGCTCGCAGGCGGCCTCGTTCGGTGCTGGGGCGCTGTCGCGCGCGGCGGACGTCATCAATGCCGGCCTGACGGAGATGACGGGCGCGACGTCGCCGCGCCTGCAGCTCGAACTCATGTGCGCGCGCGTGCTGCTGCCCGGCATCGCGGGTCTCGACGGGTATGCGGCGCGACTCGACCGGATGGAACGTCGCCTCGACATGGGCGAACTGCCGCCTCGTGCTGCCGCGGGGCCGGTGCCACATGCGCCGGCGATGCCTCCCGCCGGTGCATCGGCGCCGACGCAGGGCGGGGTCGGCGCGAGCGCCGGCGCGGCCTCTGGGGTGGGTGCGAGTGCTGACAGGGCAGGACGCTCGGGCGGTTCCGCCGAGGACGCCGCATCGGCGACGGCGGGTGTGACAGGGGCGGCGGGCGCTCCTCAGCCGGCAACGACACCGAGATGGCAGAGCCCGAGTGCCGGTGCAGCGCAGGAGAACTCGTCGACCGGTGACGATCTGTCTCGCGCGCCGGGTGCCGGGGCGGGGGGTGGTCGTGCTGACACCGCCGGCGTTGAGGGCGGGGATGGTCGCGCGGGTCAGTCGGGTGCCTCTCGCCCGTCAGGTCACGGCGAGGCCGCACCCGAGCAGGGTCAGCGGGCCGCTGCGGCCGCGCGCGACGACGCGCGGGTCGAGCAGCCGCAGAGCGTCACGGGAGGCGTGAGCGAGGCCGAGCGAGAGCGCGCGCAGCGTGATTTCGATGCGACGCAGCAGTCCGGCGGCGCGTCGTCGCCGCAGCAGGGTTCCGGCGAGCGCGAGAGCGGTCAGCCGGCGCGCGGAGGCATGAGCACAGACGACATCCGTCGGGCGTGGCCCGATGTGCTCGACCGCATCTTCCGCATCAAGCGCGTCACGTGGACGCTGCTCAGTCAGAACGCTCAGGTGGCCGAGTTCGACGGGCGCCGGTTGATCCTGGGCGCGACGAGCGAGGGCCTCGCCGGCACGATGAGTCGCGGGCAGCACATGGAGGTCGTGCGTCAGGCGCTCATCGAGGCGATCGGCGTCGACGTCGCCGTCGAAGCCCGCGCCATGACGGCCGGTGCCGCGGCGCCGTCGGGTCAGGGCGGGGGTCATCAGGGGGCGGCCAACGCTGCGCAGGCGCGCCAGACGTGGTCGTCGCCGAACGCGTCGCCCGCGGGTGAGGTGCCGAACGCGCAGCAGTCTGCGCGGGGATGGTCGTCGCCGAACGCTGCCCCCTCGGGGGCGCAGGGTTCATCCCGACCCCCGGGGGGTGGCGGGCAGTCTGGCTCATCGGTTGGCGGGTCGTGGGGTGACGAGCCCGCGCCGCATGACGCGCCGCCCGACGACAGGTCGCAGTTCGACGAGATGGCGCAGTTCAGCGCGTCGATCGATCCTTCGTCGTCCGCCGGTGGGGCGGCTGACGGGCGTGTGAACGTGCCAGCAGGCTCTCACCGTGGCGAGGGTGTTGACGCTCGCCGCCAGGGCAGCCCGGGCCATGATGGTGGTTCGCGTGGTGCGACGCAGGATGCGTCCGGCCAGAACGCGTGGGGCGATCCCGCCTCGGGAGGAGCGCGCTCCGCTGCGCCGCAGCAGGGTCGTCAGGGCCAGGGACGCCCCGGTGGGTGGCGCGATCGCACCGGTTGGAACGGGGCGCAGGGCGGCCATGCCCGCGTCGATCCGGCGCGGGCCGGCGACCCCGCCGAGGGCGTCGCGCCGCGTGAGGCTGATTCGCCGCGCCAGGACGCAGGCCTCGCGGCTGCCGCCGCGCAGAGCAGCGCGTGGGGTTCGGATTCGCGCGGCGACTGGGGCGCGCAGGCCGGCCCGGCGCCGTCATGGGCGAACGACGACGCGTCTCCCAGCATGCGCGGAGCCGGCCACGGTTCTGCGGACGAATCCTCGCGGAACCAGGGATCGGCCAACGGCGCCTCGAACAGGGGCGACGCGTCCGGTGGCGTCGCGAGGGTGGGCGCGAATCCTTCGGGGCGCTCGGCCGAGGCGTCGCCGGCTGACAACGGCGGCCCGAGCAGCGGCGTCGGTGCCAGTGGTGTCGACGACAGTGCTGGTGCGCCCTCGAGCGCGGGGGAGCCCATTCCTGACTGGATGGAGGACGAGCCCGAGACCGACGTCGAGGCCGTCTACGATCCGCTGCCGCCTCGTTCGGGCGAGAGCGATCGAGCCGGTGCTCGCGAGCGCGCCGGCGATGGGCAGGCCGAGGCGGCCCACGACTCGGCGGCGGCGGGCAGCGTTGCGCCTGCGCCGCAGCCGACGCAGGGCGCCGTCGACGACGGGCGCGCGCTGACGCCGCGTCAGCGCGCCGAGAAGGCGGCGCGGGAGGCCGCGCAGCGTCAGGAGGATGCCGAGCGGGGCGGGCGCGGCCGCTTCGATGATGCGTCGGCGAGCGTCGACGACGAGGACATCGAGAACTCCGACGCCGTCGGGCTGCCGATCATCAAGTCGGTACTGGGCGGCACGGTCATCAAGGAAGAAGGCCCTGACGCGAACTGACCTGACGCGGGCTGACGAAAGTCGTGGCAGCGCTGCGTGGCGCGACCGTGACGGATGCCAGGCCTTGGCCCGGGTTCTACCGGGCCGTAGGGCACGGGCCGGCTCGCGGGGCGCGTCAGCACAAGCGGGATGCGACGGCGACATGCCAGCAAGAGCAGGACGCGACAAAGACGCGGCAGTGAGAGCGGGCCGCCGCACGGGAGACGCGTCAGCAAGAACCAGTCACGCGGGAGACGTCAGCAAGAGCGGGGCGCGATGGAGAGTGGGCGAGTGAGAAGAATGATGGGACGCATGGGGCGAGCAGGGTTCGCCTTCAGGATCGACACGGCGTTGGCGCCGCATGAGGCATGGCGGCGCGTCGTCGACGTGCCGGCGCACGGCGAGGTCGTGCCGTTCACCACGGGTCACGGGCCGGCGCCCGAGGACGCAGTCGTCGGGTCGCGCTACGTCGCGCGGACACGGCTCGGGCCGCTTGGCTTCGACGACGTCATGGTCGTCCGGGAAATAGAAGCCGGGCGGCGCGTCGTGTTCGAGAAGGTCGGTCGCCTCCTCGGCGGTGTCGTCACGGTCGAGATCACCCCGGTGCGCCGGGCCGCCGGGCCCGACCGGGCAGACGGCGAGCGGGACCTCGCCGGCGGTGCGCAGGTCGCCTGGGAACAGAGCATCACCCTGCCGTGGGTGCCGGGTCGCCTTCGCCCCGCCGCCGCGTTCGTCACCCGCGTGGCGGCGCCCGCCGTCGGCGCGGGCTATCGCCGGGTGGTGACGAAGCTGCTCGATCCGCACCGCTGACCTACGCCCCGCGCGCTCGATTGGGGTTGTCACCGGTGACGCGTAGGCTTGCCGATCGTGTATGAAGGCGTGGTTCAAGACCTCATCGACGAGCTCGGTCGGCTGCCCGGTGTCGGGCCGAAGTCGGCGCAGCGCATCGCGTTCCACCTGCTCGAGGCGGATGCCGATGACGTGCAGCGTCTCGCGGAGGTGCTGCTCAAGGTCAAGGAGACGGTGCACTTCTGCGAGGTGTGCTTCAACGTCGCCGAGACGAACCTGTGTCGTGTGTGCGCCGACCCGCAGCGCAACCCGGCACTCATCTGCATCGTCGAGGAGAGCAAGGACGTCGTCGCGATCGAACGCACCCGCGAGTTCCGCGGGCGCTACCACGTGCTCGGCGGTGCGTTGAACCCGATCGAGGGCGTCGGCCCGGGCGACCTGCACATCACCGAGCTCATGGCGCGCCTCAGCGACACGTCGCTCGAGGAGATCATCATCGCGACCAACCCGAACCACACGGGTGAGGCGACGGCGAGCTACCTCGCGCGCCTCATCGGACCGATGGGCGTGACGGTGAGCCGCCTCGCATCCGGCCTGCCTGTCGGCGGCGATCTCGAATACGCCGACGAGGTGACGCTCGGCCGTGCCTTCGAGGGCCGCCGCGTCCTCGTGTTCTGACGCCCCGTGATGTGACGCATCCTTCGTCGCGGGCGTGCCGCCTCGACGAACATGAGTTCGGCCCGACGAATACGAGCGAAATAGTCGAACGGAGCGGCAGATCGCTCAGGTTCGACCATTCCGCTCGTATCGGCCGACAGCTGGTCATATGGCGCCCGTCGCGGACGCAGAACCAGTATCTGAGCGCTCAGCGAGCCTGCAGGGCGCAGTGCCTAGACTCGCCGTGACCGACCGAAGTCGACCCCCGGAGCAACACCGTGAGCCTGATCGTCCAGAAGTACGGCGGTTCGTCCCTCGCCGACGCCGACAGCATCAAGCGTGTCGCGCGACGCATCGTCGACACGAAGAAGGCGGGCAACAGCGTCGTCGTCGTGGTCTCCGCGATGGGCGACACGACGGACGAGCTGCTCGACCTCGCCGCGCAGGTCAGCCCCGCGCCGCAGGCACGCGAGATGGACATGCTGCTGACGGCGGGGGAGCGCATGTCGATGGCGCTCGTCTCCATGGCCATCGCGAACCTCGGCCATTCGGCGCGCAGCTACACCGGCAGCCAGGCGGGCGTCATCACCGACGAGGTGCACGGCAGAGCGAAGATCATCGACGTGACGCCCGGCCGCATCCAGCAGGCCGTCGACGAGGGGCACATCGTCATCGTCGCCGGGTTCCAGGGCGTCAGCCAGAGCACGAACGAGATCACGACGCTCGGACGCGGCGGTTCGGACACGACGGCCGTCGCGCTCGCCGCCGCCATCAAGGCCGACGTGTGCGAGATCTACACCGACGTCGACGGCATCTTCACCGCCGACCCGCGCATCGTGCCGAAGGCCCACAAGATCGACCGAATCACCAACGAGGAGATGCAGGAGATGGCGGCACAGGGCGCGAAGGTGCTCATGCTGCGCTGCGTCGAGTACGCCCGCCGATTCGACCTCCCCATCCACGTGCGTAGCTCCTTCAGCCACCACGAGGGCACCTGGGTCGTCAACGACAAAGAAGGAGACACCGTGGAAGACCCGATCATCGCCGGCGTCGCGCACGACCGCAGCGAAGGAAAGATCACGATCGTCGGCATCCCCGACTCACCCGGGCGCGCAGCCGCCGTCTTCCGCGCCGTCGCGGGCGCGGGCCTCAACGTCGACATGATCGTCCAGAACGTCTCCGCCGGCGAGGACAAGCGCACCGACATCTCCTTCACCGTGCCGAAGGACGAAGCGCCCAAGGGTGTCGCCGTCCTCAACGCGATGAAGGACGAGCTCGGCTTCGACCGGCTGCACTACGACGACACGATCGGCAAGCTGTCGCTCGTCGGCTCCGGCATGCGCTCCAACCCGGGCATCTCGGCGACGCTGTTCCAGGCGCTCGCCGACGCCGGCATCAACATCGAGATGATCTCGACTTCCGAGATCCGCGTCTCGGTCGTGACGAGCAGCGACGAACTCGACGAAGCCGTCCGCCTCGTCCACACCGCATTCGGGCTCGACGCCGACGGCGAGGCCGTCGTCTACGCCGGCACCGGCCGCTGACGGGCATCGTCTGCAATCGCGGAACGGTACCCGGTGCTGACGACGCGACGCCATCATCACAGCGGCGAGGCTCGACGTCTGGCCGCGCGAAAGGAACGTCACCCATGAGCAAGGAACTGAATCTCGGCGTCGTCGGCGCGACCGGCCAGGTCGGCCGCGTCGTCCTACAACTGCTCGAGGAGCGGAACTTCCCGATCAAGAGCCTGCGGCTGTTCGCGTCGGCGCGCAGTGCGGGCAAGACGCTGACGTTCAAGGGCGTCGACTACACACTCGAGGACGCGGCGACCGCTGACCCGAGCGGCCTCGACGTCGCGATCTTCTCCGCGGGCGGCGACACGTCGAAGGCGCTCGCACCGAAGTTCGCGGCGGCGGGCGTCACCGTCATCGACAACTCCTCGGCGTGGCGACGCGACCCCGAGGTGCCGCTCATCGTCAGTGAGGTCAACGGCGAGCAGATCGCGAACACGCCCAAGGGCATCATCGCCAACCCGAACTGCACGACGATGGCTGCGATGCCGGTGCTCAAGCCGCTGCACGACGCCGCGGGGCTGAAGCGTCTCGTCGTCTCGACGTACCAGGCCGTCTCCGGATCGGGCGTCGCCGGGGTGGCCGAACTCGCCGGGCAGATCCGCAAGGCCGCTGAGGCCGACATGGAGAAGATGGCGCTCGACGGCGAGGCCGTCGACCTCGGCGCGCCGAACAAGTACGTCGCGCCGATCGCGTTCAACGTGCTCGCCATGGCCGGTTCGATCGTCGACGACGGCACGAACGAGACGGACGAGGAGCAGAAGCTGCGCAACGAATCGCGCAAGATCCTCGACCTGCCCGAGCTCGCCGTGTCTGGCACGTGCGTGCGCGTACCGGTGTTCAGCGGTCACTCGCTCAGCGTCAACGCAGAGTTCGAGCGCACCATCACGCCCGAGGAAGCCCGAGACCTGCTCGCCGACGCCCCCGGCGTCGAACTCGCCGACGTGCCGATGCCGCGCGTCGCCGCAGGCAAGGACCCGAGCTACGTCGGACGCATCCGTCAGGACGCCTCCGTCGCCGACGGCAAGGGTCTCGCGCTGTTCATCAGCAACGACAACCTGCGCAAGGGCGCGGCGCTCAACACGGTGCAGATCGCCGAACTCATCGCTGCCGCCGGCTGACCTCCGCCCCAACGGCGATTCTTGTCGCCATCGGCGAATCTCGTGCCCATCTGCGGTTTTCGGTCACATTCAACGTGGGTTGGGTGGGGGCGGTCAGGTGGGACGTGAAGCCACAGGTGATGGGGCGAGAAGTGCGCCAGGCGTTGGGCCCACGGGATCGAGCGGCGCGGACGGTGGGTGCGATCTCGCCGAATCATGTGAGTTTCCAGTCGATCTGGCGTCAACCGGGCAGGCGGACCGGTTCGTCGTCGGTGCCGGCGCCTATGCTCGGAACGTGACTGCGAACCAGCCCGAACGGCCAGTCCTCGCTGTCGTCGGCCCCACGGGGCTCGTCGGCCAGGCGGTGATCGACGTCCTCGCGACGCGCGCGGACGCGTGGGACGACGTGCGTCTCTTCGGCTCCGACCGATCCGTCGGACGCAGGATGCTGTTCGGCGTCGACGAACTCGAGGTCGAGCCCCTCGACAGTGAGAGCTTCGCCGGTGTCGACGTCGCCATCTTCGCGACGCCCGCAGACGTGTCGGCGAAGTGGGCGCCGTTCGCGACGGCGTCCGACTGCCTCGTCGTCGACACCTCCGCCGCGTTCCGTGATGACGACGACGTCCCACTCGTCGTGCCCGAGGTCAACGCGGCTGCGGCGTTCGAGCACCCCCGCGGCATGGTCGCGATGCCGTCGGGCCCCGCGATCGTCATGCTTCCCGTCCTCGCGACGCTGCACGAGCACTGGAGCCTCACCCACGTGACGGCGACGTCGATGCAGGCCGTCACCGGCGCGGGCAAGCGGGGCGCGGAGCGTCTCTATGAAGAGGTATCGGCGCTCACCGGCCACCCGCGCATCGGCCAGATGCCCGGTGACGTCCGCCGCTACGTCGCCGATCTGCCCGACGACTCACCGTTTCCGGCCCCGATCGTCAGCAATGTCGTGCCCTGGGTGGGTGAGCACGTCGGCGGCGGCTGGTCGAGCGAGGAGAACGACATCGCGCACGAACTGCGTGACGTGCTCGCGCTGCCGCAGCTGCGCGTCGCCGTCACGTGCGTGCAGGTGCCGATCGTCACGACGCACATGTCGACGCTGCACGTCAGCTTCGACAAGAAGGTCAAGCCCGACGACGCGCGCCGCGCCATCGTCGAGGGCGCGAACGGCGCGATCGTCATGCCCGACGAGAACGGCACCGACTGGCCGACGCCCGCCGACGCCGTCGGCACCGACCCCGTCTGGGTCGGGCGCGTGCGTCAGGTCGAGAGCAACCCGCACACGCTCGACTTCATCGTGTGCGGCGACAACATCCGCAAGGGCGCCGCGCTCAACGCCCTGCAGATCGCCGAGATGCTCGTCGGGGTGGGGCGCTACGCGCAAGCGTGAGGCCGGTCGCGTCGATGGCGTCGAGTCGCCGACCGAGCCGGTGCATGAGCCACCAGCGCCGAATCCAGAAGACGGCATTGACGGTGAAGAAGGCGGCCGCGAGCCAGTCCCACCACGAACGACGGCCATCGACGACGTCGGAGCAGGGCATCAGGGCAAGCCCGGTGAAGGCGAAGGCGGCCAGTGCTCGCGCCCACGGCAGCTGCGCGACGCGGGCGCGTTGGATGTCGCGCTCATGAGGGTCGTCGAGTATGCGGCCGGCGCCGGTGGCGGCGTCGATGCGGCGCTTCTCGGGCCCGGGCATCAGCTCCAGTTCGTTGAGGAGCTTCGATCGGTCCAGCTCGCCCAGCACACGTCGCGTCATGCTGCGATTCTTGCAGTTCTCCGACGGTGCCGGTGGCCGCGCGAGGGGCGCCGCGCTAGGCCGTCTGGAAGTGGGGCGCCGGTGGGTCGCTCACAAGCGGTAGGCGCCGTCGACGCATAACGGTGAGTTAGGCGACATCAAATAGGAGATTGTTGAATCGGGGCGTAATCTCGACTCTCGTGAAGACGCCCAACCGTGACCGTTTCGGGGTGCTGCGAGCCCGAAGCGTCCTCGTCGCGATCCTCAGCTTCGTCGCAGCCCTGCTCCTCGGTGGCCTGACGATGAACACCGCCGCCGCGCAGCAGGCGCCTGCCGTCACGAAGGCCGACGACAAGCTGCCCGACACGATCAAGGTCGGCACGGAGGGTGTCTACCCTCCGTTCAGCTTTAACAAGGGCGGTGACCTGACGGGCTACGACGTCGATTACTTCCGCGAGGTCGCCAAGCGTCTCGGCGTCAAGGTGCAGTTCGTCGAGACCCCATGGGATTCGATGTTCGCCGGCCTCAACTCCGGGCGCATCGATCTCATCGCCAACGAGGTCTCCGCCACGGACGAGCGTCGTGCTCAGTACGACCTGAGCACGCCGTACGTCACGACGACGGGTGTCGTCGTCACGAAGAAGAACGACAGCTCCGTCAAAGAGCTGAGCGACCTCAAGGGCAAGAAGTCGGCGCAGAACATCACGTCCGACTGGGCCGAGACGGCGAAGAAGGCCGGCGCAAGCATCGTCCCCGTCGAGGGCATGGACAAGGCCGCCGCCATGCTGCAGAACGGCCGGGTCGACGCATTCGTCAACGATGAGCTCGCCGTCAAGTACTACCTCGCGACGCACCCCGACTCGGGCCTCAAGATCGCCCTGACGACGAACGACAAGAGCGAGTCCGTGTTCGCGGCGCGCAAGAACACGCACCTCACTGACGCGGTGTCGAAGACGATCGCCCAGATGAACGACGACGGCACGTCGAAGAAGCTCTACGACAAGTACTTCACGACGAAGGCCACGGGCGAGTCGTCATGGAGCGTCATCAAGGGGAACATCGGGCCGATGCTGCTCGCGACGATCAAGGTGACGATCCCGCTCGCGGCGGTCTCGTTCGTCGTCGGGCTCGTGCTGGCCCTCGGTGTCGCGCTCGCCCGGTTGAGCTCGAACGCCGCGATCTCCTGGCTCGCGCGCGCGTTCGTCTCCATCTTCCGCGGCACACCGCTGCTCGTGCAGTTGTTCCTCATCTTCTTCGGCCTGCCGCAGCTCGGATTCAAGCTCAGCCCGTGGATCTCCGCGGCCGTGGCCCTGGCCCTCAACGTCGCTGCGTATGCCGCGGAGATCATCCGCTCGGCGATCCTGTCGGTGCCCAAGGGGCAGTGGGAGGCCGCCGAGACGATCGGAATGAACCGCTCGACGGCGCTCAAGCGGATCATCCTGCCGCAGGCCTCGCGCGTCGCCGTGCCGCCGCTGTCGAACACGCTCATCTCGCTCGTCAAGGACACGTCACTGGCAGCGACCATCGGTGTGAGCGAGATGTTCCACGAATCGCAGGTCGCGGCAGCGCCGTCGGGCAAGTTCATCGAGCTGTACGCGACGGCGGCGCTCATCTACTGGGTCATCTGCTTCGTGCTCAGCCTCGTGCAGACCCGCCTCGAAGACCGACTCGGAAGGCACATCGCACGATGACGACTCACGGTTCCACCCCTGTCTCCGGTTCGACGAGCGGCGGTTCGACGACCGACGGTGCATCGGCGGGCGCCCCGTCTGTGGGTGCTGCGTCGGCGGGAGCTGCGTCTGCAGGCGCCGGCCTGTCTGACGCCCGTGACGCCCTCGTCGACGTCCGTGGTTTGACGAAGTCGTTCGGCTCGCTCGAGGTGCTTCGCGGCGTCGACTTCACCGTGCCGTCGGGGTCGGTGACGGTGCTGCTCGGCCCGTCGGGTTCGGGCAAGACGACGGTGCTGCGTTCGCTCAATGCGCTCGACCTGCCTGACGCGGGCGTCGTCCGCATCGGGGACGCCGAGGTCGACTACGTCGACGTCCCGCTTGGGCGTGACGGTCGAGCCAAGGGTGACGCCGCCAAGCGTGTCGGTGCGCTGCGGGCGAAGACGGGGATGGTGTTCCAGCAGCACAACCTGTTTCCGCACAAGAGCGTGCTCGAGAACGTCACCGAAGGCCCAATCGTCGTGCAGGGCGTCGCGAAGGCCGACGCCGACGCGCGGGGGCATGAGCTTCTCGCGAAGGTGGGTCTCGACGACCAGGCCGACAAGTACCCCTACCAACTCTCGGGTGGGCAGCAGCAGCGCGTCGGCATCGCACGCGCTCTGGCCCTCGCGCCCGAGCTGCTGCTCTTCGATGAGCCGACGTCAGCGCTCGACCCCGAACTCGTCGGGGGAGTGCTGAGCGTCATGCGCGAACTCGCCGACGAGGGCCGCACGATGATCGTCGTCACCCACGAGATCGCGTTCGCGCGTGACGTCGCTGATCAGGTGCTGTTCATGGACGGCGGCGTCATCGTCGAACGCGGCGAGCCGTCACAGGTCATCGACCACCCGCGCGAGGCGCGCACCCAGGCGTTCTTGAAGCGCATCCTCGACCCGCTGAGCTGAGTCGTGATCGCGGACGCGCGATACTGATCAGGTGCTGATCAGCGAACGTCTGTGGATCATGAGCTTGGATGATCGAGGACTGCCAAGGGTCACCGGGGCACAGGTGTGCGTCACGGCCGGGTTGATGCTCGATCTGCGGTCCGCGGCCCTGATCGAGTGGCCGGGCGACCGGATCCGCCGAACCGTCAAGGCTGCGCCCGAGGGCCTGCTGGGATGGGCGGCGAGCCGTCTGGAGGAGGTGCGCGAGCCGACACAGGCGCGCTTCGTCATCGACGCGCTCTATCCGGGTGCGTGGGAACACGTCGGCATGAGCCTCGTGGACCAGGGGATGGCGAGGATGACGCGGCACGGGCTCCGCCGCAAGCCGCGATTCTCGTTCACGACGACGCCTCTACGGCGAGAGATCGTCGATGCGTCACGCGCGTTGCTTTTCGACGACGCCACCACGCACGATGACGACGCCGTCCTCGCGGTGCTGGGCGCGGCAGGAATCGGGGATGAACTGCTGTCCCGGTCGCCGTTCACGGACGAATCCGTGGCAGTCGCTTTCGCCGACCGCGAGCCCGGATCGTTGCAACGGCAGGTCGACGAGGCGATCTCCTTCGCCCTCGTGCCCTTCTACGCGAACGGCTATTACTCGACCGGTGCCAACGCGGGGTGACGTGCGAGCGGCCTTCCCGCTCGCCGGTCCGACGAGCTACGGCTGATTCGGCTGGTGAAGCCTGGGCCGTGAGCCCGCGAAGCACCCGGCAAGTGAGTGGCTCACGTGCGGTCCTGGAGGCGCAGAGCGCGCACGGCGTCCTCACCTCGGACGTCCCCGTGGGCGTAGGCATCATCGCCTTCAGTGATGTCGCGCATCGCGTCCTCGTCGGTGAGCGTTGCCAGGGTCTCGGTTTGGTCAACGTGCTCCGAGTGGTCGAGACGCGATGGCCTGTCATCAGGCGGCGGCTGATGTGCGACGAGAGTCAGGCATGCCACGAGGTAGTCATTCAGACTGAGCCCCGCGGCGTCGGCCTGATGTTCCAATGACCTCAACACGTCATCCGAGACGTCGTGGATCGTCAGGGTCGCCATGCCGCCAGGCTGGCAAGGCGCAGGTTTCTCAGGTCGCTACCCGCCGTGATCGCTAAGGCAGCCGCCGTCGTCTCGGAGGCTCTGGCGGATGGGCTCAGCGGAACGCCGACTGACCCGTCAGGGCATTGCCGAGGACGAGTTGGTGCACCTCGCTCGTGCCCTCGTACGTCATGACCGACTCGAGGTTTCCGGCGTGACGGATGGGGGAGTACTCCGTCGAGATGCCGTTGGCGCCGAGGATCGTGCGGCACTCGCGCGCGATGGCGATGGCCTCGCGGCAGTTGTTGAGCTTGCCGAGGCTGATCTGCTCGGGGCTCACGCCCGCGCCGTCCTTGAGGCGCCCCAGGTGCAGCGCGAGGAGCATGCCCTTGGAGACCTCGAGCGTCATGTCGGCGAGCTTGCCCTGCGTCAGCTGGTAGCCGCTGAGCGGCTTGCCGAACACCTGGCGGGACGCGGCGTAGTCCAGCGCCGTCTCGAGCGAATCGCGGGCGGCGCCCATCGCACCGAAGACGATGCCGAAGCGCGCCTCCGACAGGCACGACAACGGCCCCTTGAGCCCGCGCACCTCGGGGAAGACGGCATCAGCGGGCAGGCGCACGTCGGTGAGCGACAGCTCGGCCGTCACCGACGCACGCAGCGACATCTTCTTCGTGATCTCGCGCGCCTCGAAACCGGCGGTGTCCGTCGGCACGACGAAGCCGCGGATCTTGTCGTCGGTCTGCGCCCAGACGACGGCGACGTCGGCGATCGTGCCGTTCGTGATCCACATCTTCGTGCCGTTGAGCACCCAGTCGTCGCCGTCGCGCTTGGCGTGGGTGCGCATGCCGGCCGGGTCGGAACCGAAGTCGGGCTCGGTCAGGCCGAAGCATCCGACGGCGTCGCCCGCCGCCATCCGCGGCAGCCACTCGGTCTTCTGCTCCTCGCTGCCCCAGCGCCAGATCGCGAACATCGCGAGGCTGCCCTGCACGCTGACGAGCGAGCGGATGCCCGAATCGGCCGCCTCGAGCTCGTGACACGCCATGCCGTACGCGGTCGCGCTCGAGCCGGCGCACCCGTAGCCGTCGAGGTGCATGCCGAGCAGCCCGAGCTCGCCGAGCCCCTTCGCGAGCTCACGCGCCGGAACGCTCGCCTCGTCGTACCAGGTCGGCAGATTCGGACGCACGTGGTCGTCACAGAAGCGTCGGACGAGGGCCTGGACGTCGCGCTCGTCGTCGCTCAGGAGCCCGTCGATCGCGACCAGGCGGTTGAGTTCAGGGTTGCGGGAGAAATCACTCACCCCACCATCGTGCCTCACGCGGTGAGCGCCGGCCCCGTATGCACCTCTGCGATCTGCGTCCCCATCCGCGATTCTTGGTCATGTTCGTCGGCGGTCCGGCGCTCGTCAGGCGACGTGGCGAAACGCCGCGACGAGGCTCGTCGCGGCGCGGTCGATGTCGGCGGACGTCGTGGCGCGCCCGAGCGTCAGGCGAATCGCGCCGAGCGAGACGCCGTCGTCGCACCCCATGGCGACCAGTGTCGTTGCGGGGGAGTCGATTCCAGCGTGACACGCGCTGCCGGTGGATGCTTCGACGTCAGGCGCTGCCTCGAGCACCTCGCGCCCGAGGCGCCCCGGCTGGGAGATCATCAGCGTGTTCGGCAGACAGTTCTGCGCGGGGCTGAGGCGAACGAGGCCGGGCACGGCCGTCGAGAGGCGGCGCCACAGCTCGTCACGCAGGCTCATCATGCGCGCGGCATCGTCGGCGAGGCGCGAGAGTGCGAGCTGCGCGGCCCGCCCGAGGCCGACGATGCTGGCGACGTTCTCCGTCCCCGGACGCAGCCCGCGCTCCTGGCCCGCGCCGACGACGAGGGGCTCGATCCGCGTGCCACGCCTGACGTACAGCGCGCCGACGGCCTTGGGGGCGTACAGCTTGTGGCCGGCAAGGCTGAGCAGATCGACGCCGAGGTCGTCGGCGTCGACGCCGATCTTCCCGACAGCCTGCGCCGCGTCGGTGTGGACGAGACCGCCCGCCGCGTGCACGCTCGCGGCGAACTCACGGACGGGTTGAATCGCCCCGGTCTCGTTCTGCGCGAGGATGATCGAGCCAAAGGCCACATGGTCGCGCGGCAGGGGTGCGAGGTCGACGTGGCCGGCTCGCGTCACCGGCAGCGTCACGACGTCCCAGCCCTCGCCCGCGAGAAGCGTCATGGGCGCCGACGTCGCCGGGTGCTCCACCGCCGACGTCACGACGGTCGAACTCACGTCGGCCGCGGGCGACGCGCCAGCGCGGCGAAGCGCCGCCGTCACGCCGCGGATGGCGAGGTTGTTCGCCTCCGTGCCGCCGGAGGTGAACGTCACCTCGTCCGCCGACGCACCGATGAGCGCAGCGACGTGCTCGCGCGCATCGTCGACGGCACGGCGGGCCAGGCGCCCTGCCGCCGTCGCGCTCGACGGGTTGCCGCAGTGCTCGGTGAGATACGGCCACATCGCTTCGGCGACCTCCGGCGCGACGGGCGTCGTGCCGTTGTGATCGAGGTAGACGGGGCGGGCGTCGTCAGGCCGAGAACTCATGCTGACGATCCTGCCGCGACGCAGGGGCGCATCCAACTCGGCGGTGCTGGTGCGGCCGTCAGGGGGCCTGACACGAGCCGAAAGTGGACGGAAATCGCCGATGTGACGGTGAATCGCGAAGGGGACGGGATTCGCAGATGGGGATGAGAATCGCGAATGTGGACGAAAATCGCAGAGGGGGCAGGCGGGTCGCACGGTCGCCGCGCGGGGGCGTGGTGGTCGGATCGGGCCTCGAGTGCCGTCGCATCTGCCATCCTCGACGTCATGCGCATCGCCGTCATGCAGGACAAGGCCGTCGTCGGTGACGTCGACGCCAACCTCGCCATCATCGACGCTCGCGCTGGTGAAGCTGCCGCGCGCCGTGCTGACGTCCTCGTCACCCCCGAACTCTTCCTCGCCGGCTACGCCCCGAAGCGGTTGCACGCCGTCGACCCCACCCAGCAGACCGACATCGCGAGCGCCCTCGCCGCCACCGCGGCGCGTCACGGTATCGCCGTCCTCGCGAGCCATCCCGAGATCGCGACGGCCGACACTCCCGCCGCCCGCGGTGGCGGCGCGCCCGGCGAGACTGCTCGACACATCGCCGCCACGCTGTTCGACACCGACGGCCGCCCGGTCCTGCATTACCGCAAGGTCAACCTGTTCGACGACGACGAAGCCGCCGCCTTCAGCCCCGGAACAGACGCCCCCACCACCGTCGAACTCGCCGGGATGCGGGTGAGCGTCATCATCTGCTTCGACGTCGAATACCCCGAGATGACGCGCGCCGCGGCGCTCGCGGGCGCCGACGTCGTTCTCGTCCCGACCGCGCTCACCGCCGGGTTCGACGACGTCCCCCAGGTGCTCGTGCGGGCTCGTGCCCTCGAGAACGGCGTCGGCCTCGCCTATGCGAACCACGTCGGCGTCGAGGACGGGCTCACGTTCGGCGGCGGCAGCGTCATCGTCGGGCCTGACGGCGGCCTCCTCGCCCAGGGCGGCGACGGCGCCGAACTCCTCATCGCCGACATCACCCGCGACGATGTCGCTGCTGCCCGTGACGCCGTCCCCTACCTGGCCAAGCTGCGCCGCGACACCTACGCGTCCTGGCGCTGACGTCAGCCACAGCACCTCGGCGTGCCCGCGTCGGCGAGCAAGATCGAGCGGCATGACTGACCACGAGCGGCAGACCATTCGCATCCAGCCCGAACGCTCGTCTTCACCTCTCGCCACGTCGACGCACACCCGTTTCCCAACACGAAACAACTCGGCGATGTGTGACATCGTGGTCTGGCCCACAGACCCCTTCGAGAGGTGCCCCGTGTCCTCATCGCTCGACGAGCAGGCGCGCACGCGACTGCCGATCGGTGCCCAGCTCCTGCGGCGCAAGCCGATCGGGCTGACGCTCGCGCAGGCCGAGGCGACCTCCGACGGGCGCAGCCTGCACCGCAGTTTCGGTGTCCTGCAGCTGACGATGATCTCGGTCGGGGCGACGCTCGGCACCGGCATCCTCGTCGTCCTCGGTGAGACGGTGCCCGAGGCTGGCCCGGCGATCTGGATCTCGTTCGTCATCGCAGGCGTCGCCGCGCTGCTGTCGGCGTTCTCCTACGCCGAGATGGCGGGCCTCGTGCCCGTCGCCGGGTCGAGCTACAGCTACACCTACGCGACGATGGGTGAGGGCCTCGCGTGGGTGTGCGGGTGGTGTCTCGTCCTCGAGTACGCGGTGAGCGTCGCGGCCGTCGCCGTCGGGGCGGGTCAGTACGTCAACGAAACGCTCGACTCGTTCGGCCTGAGCCTGCCCGAGGCCGTCGCGAACCCACCCGGGGCGGGCGGCGTCGTCAACGTCCCCGCAGCCCTCGTCGTCCTGCTCGCGACGGCCCTGCTCGCACGCGGCGCGCGGGAGAGTGCGCGCGTCAACACGATCATCGCCGTGCTGAAGATCGCCATCCTCGTCTTCTTCTGCGCAGTCGCGTTCACTGCGTTCAAGGCGGGCAACTTCGCACCGCTGGCCCCGATGGGTGCCGCGGGCGTCTCCGCCGCCGCGAGCACCGTGTTCTTCTCGTACATCGGTTTCGACGCCGCATCCACGGCCGGTGAGGAGGCGCGCGATCCGAAGCGGGATCTGCCGCGCTCGATCCTGCTGTCCATGATCATCGTGACGGTGCTGTACGTCGCGGTCGCCGTCGCCGCCATCGGAGCCCGCGAGTGGCACTGGTTCGACGGTCGCGAGGCGCCGCTCGTGCAGATCATGCGTGAGATCACGGGGGCCTCGTGGGTCGCGTTCATCTTCGCGGTGACGTCGGTGCTCGCCATCTTCAGCGTCGTACTGACGGTGCTGTTCGGCCAGATCCGCATCCTGTTGTCGATGTCGCGCGACGGCCTCGTGCCGCGCGTCTTCGGCGTCATCTCCCCGCAGACGGCCACGCCGGTGCGCAGCACCCGGATCGTCGGCGGCGTCGTCGCGGTGACGGCGGGCCTCATCCCGCTCGGTGAGTTGGCCGACGCGACGAGCATCGGCACGCTGTTCGCGTTCGCCCTCGTCAACGTCGCCGTCATCTATCTGCGCGTGCGCAACCCGAAGCTGCCGCGCGCATTCACGGTGCCGCTGTACCCGCTGCTGCCGGCCGCCGGCGCGCTCATCTGTCTCTACCTCATGGCCAACCTCAGTTCCTCGACGTGGATCGTGTTCGGCGTGTGGATGGCCGTCGGCATCGCCGTCTACCTCGGCTACGGCCGCCGTCACTCCCGCCTCGCCACGCTCGACCAGGCGACCTATGAGCGTCACCTCGAAGACGACCTCGACCCCGACCATCCACTCCGAGAAGGAGACACCCCGCGATGACCGCTGTCACCGAGTTCCCGCACGATCGCGCCGAGCACGCGGGCGATGCGCCCGTCACGATGCTCAACCCCGACTTCCCGTTCAGCTACGACGAATACCTCACCCACCCCGCGGGCCTCGGCAGCGTGCCGGAGGAGATGTACGGCACCGAGGTCGCCGTCGTCGGCGCCGGCCTGTCAGGCCTCATCACCGCGTACGAGCTGATGAAGCTGGGCCTCAAGCCCGTCGTCCACGAGGCCGACCGCATCGGTGGCCGGTTGCGCACCGACAGTTTCAGCGCCGCCCCGGACGTCGTCGCCGACCTCGGGGGCATGCGTTTCCCCGTCTCCGGCCGCGCGCTCTACCACTACATCGACGCGATGGGCCTCGAGACGGAGGCGTTCCCGAACCCGCTGTCGGACGTCACGCCGAGCACCGTCATCGAGCTCGGCGGCGAGGCGCACTACGCGCGCACGCCCGACGAACTGCCGCAGTTCTTCCGCGACGTCGCGGACGCGTGGAAGGCCGCCGTCGACGACGGCGCGCGCTTCACCGAGATGCAGGACGCCATCCGCGCTCGTGACACGAAGCGCATCAAGCAGATCTGGAACGAGCTCGTGCCGACGATGGACGAGCAGACGTTCTACGGCTTCATCGCCGCCTCCGAATCGTTCAAGAAGGCCGGTTTCGCGGCGCGTGAGGCGTTCGGTCAGGTCGGTTTCGGCACGGGTGGCTGGGACACGGACTTCCCGAACTCCATCCTCGAGATCCTGCGCGTCGTCTACACCGACGCCGACGATCAGCACCGCCGCATCCTCGGCGGAGCGCAGAAGTTGCCCGAGGCGTTGTGGTCGCACGCGCCCGAGAAGCTCGCCCATTGGCCGGCCGGCACCACCCTGGCGAGCCTGCACGACGGGGCGCCGCGCGGCGCCGTCGCCGCCATCCGGCGTCATGAGAGCCGCGACCTCGAGGTCACCGAGCGATGGGGGCGCAAGGCGACGTACCCGGCGCTCGTCACGACGTGCCAGTCGTGGTTGCTGTCGACGCGCATCACGACCGAGGAGGCGCTGTTCAGCCCGCAGATGTGGATGGCGATCGAGCGCAGCCACTACATGAGCAGTTCGAAGACGTTCGTCATGGTCGATCGCCCGTTCTGGAAGGACGTCGACCCCGCCACAGGCCGTGACGTCATGTCGATGACCCTCACCGACCGCCTCAACCGCGCCACCTACCTGCTCGACGACGGCCCGGACCGGCCCGCCGTCATCCTGCTGTCGTACACGTGGAACGACGACGCGCTCAAGTGGCTCGCGCTCGATGCCGACGAGCGCGTCGAGCTCATGCTGCACTCGCTCGCCCAGATCTACCCGGACGTCGACATCGCGAGCCACATCATCGGTCAGCCGATCACCGTCTCGTGGGAATCCGACCCCAACTTCATGGGCGCGTTCAAGGCCAACCTGCCGGGGCACTACCGGTATCAGCAGCGGCTGTTCACCCACTTCGCCCAGGACGAGCTGCCGGAGCACCAGCGCGGTATCTTCCTCGCCGGCGACGACATCTCGTGGACGGCCGGTTGGGCCGAGGGGGCCGTCCAGACCGGCCTCAACGCGGTGTGGGGTGTGGTCCGTCACCTCGGCGGAAGTTCGTCTCCGGAAAACCCCGGGCCAGGGGAGCTGCTCGGCGACTACGGCCCCATCGCCCTGGACTGACGGCAAAAATGGACTCTGACGGCTTTTCTGGGGAGAGCGGTGAGATCCGGCGTAGGGTTTACCGCAATACAACCAAGGGGGAGCTGGCGTGAAGTCACTACCAGTGCAAGGGGTGCGTGAGAACGTCGCCATCGGCGCCCGGCTGCGCAACGCCCGGCTGGCGCGCCGCTACACCCTCGAGCAGGCCGCGCAGCTCGCCGGCATGACGAAGGGGTTTCTCAGCCGCGTCGAACGCGACCTCACGTCGCCGTCCGTCGCCTCTCTCGTGACGCTGTGCCAGGTGCTGCAGATCGAGGTCGGCTCGCTCTTCGAGGCACCCCGCACGTCGCTCATCAAGCTTGCCGACGCGCCGGTCGTCGACATGGGCGGCACGGGCATCGACGAGCGCCTCGTCACGGGTCGTCAGGAACGTTCCGTGCAGATGCTGCGCGCCGTCATCCAACCCGGCGGGGCCGGTGAGGCCGAACCGTACGCCATCGACTGCGAGCTCGAGATCTGGCACGTCGTCTCCGGCGCGCTCGACGTGACGCTGCACGACGCCACGCACCGACTCGACGCCGGCGACACCCTCACCTTCCCCGGCCGCGAACCACACACCTGGCGCAACGCCGCCGACGGCGAGAGCGTCGTCATCTTCACCCTCATCCCCGTCGCGCGTTGACGGGGCTCAGGCCACCTGCACGTGGTTGTCACCCTCGACGTACTCGATGACGAGGGTGCCACCGACGGCTTCGAGGTAGCTGCGGATGCTGCGCGCGCTCGATATCAAGAGTGATCGCTCGCAAGGTTCACACCCGGGTTGAGGGTCCCATTCGGGTCGAAGACGCGCCGCAGTTCGCGCTGGATGCGCGTGTTCGTCTCGCCGAGCTCGACGGGCAGCACGCTCGCCTTGAGGCGCCCGACGCCGTGCTCACCGGTGATGGTGCCGCCGAGATCGAGGCCGAGCTGCATGATCTCCTCGAACGCGGCGTAAGCGCGACGCTTCTCGTCCACGGCCTCGGGAGCGTCGCCGGGGGAGTAGAGCACGGCGGGGTGCATGTTGCCGTCGCCGAGGTGGCCCGCCGTCGCGACGCGTATGCGGTGCTTCTTGCCGAGCGCCCGCACGCCGTCGACGAGTTCGCCGGTGCGTCGCAGAGGCACGCAGACGTCGTCGACGAGGTCGCGGCCCATCGCCTCGAACGCGTTGCCGACGAGGCGCCGCGCAGCGGTGAACTGCAGTGACTCCGCGACGGATTCGGCGACGAACACCTCCGCGCCGGCCTCCTCGGCGAGGCGCGAGAACGCCGCGAACTCGACGTCCTGACGTGTGGCGTCGTCACACCCGACGATGAGCATGCCGTCGACGGACTCGTCGAAGCCGAGATCGGCCATGCGCTGCACCGCGGCGAGCGTCGGGCCGTCCATGAACTCCAGCATCGACGGGCGCCCACCGGCCTCGAGGTAGGTTGCCGCCACCTCGCACGCACGCGACGCCGAGTCGAACAGTGCGACGGCGACCAGTTCGTCGTCAGGCGCCGGGACGAGAGCGAGCGTCACCTCCGTGACGACACCGAGTGTGCCCTCCGACCCGACGATGAGGCCCGTGAGGTCGTACCCCGCGACGCCCTTCGCCGTCGGAGTGCCGGTGCGCATGACGCTGCCGTCGGCCAGCACGACCTCGAGCGCACGCACGAACTTCTTCGTCACCCCGTACTTGACGCAGCACAGGCCCCCGGCGTTCGTCGCGACGTTGCCGCCGATCGAGGAGATGCGCCACGAGCCCGGGTCCGGGGGATAGAACAGGCCCTGCTCACGCACGGCGTCCGACAGATCGCCGTTGAGCACACCCGGTTCGACGACGGCGATGCGCTCGGCAGGGTTGATGGTCTTGATCGCGTTCATGCGGGAGACATCGAGCACGAGGCACCCGTCGATCGCGTTCGCGCCACCCGACAGCCCGGTGCCCGCACCCCGCGTGATGACGGGCACGCCACGCTCGTTCGCCCACCGCATCGTCGCGACGACGTCGTCACGGCACGTCGCGCGCACGAGCGCGATGGCCGCACCCACCTCTTCGACGGGGGAGCGGTCACGGCTCGCGGCGTCGACGACGTCGGGGTCGGTGACGAGCGTGCCGCTCAGCTGCGCGGCGAGGGCGTCGAGGTCGTCCGCTTTCGGGACGGCTGGTGCCGTGGCCGCGGAAGCCTCGTCGGGGGTGGGCTGCTCGCGCTGATCGGGGGTGCTCATGCGGTCTCCTCGTGAGGTGGGCGGTCTTCGGGGCGCGATGGGGCGCGTCGTGACTCAGCAGGGACGCCGATGCCGCCGTCCGCTCCAGCGTGCGAGCGGACGGCGGCATCGTCAAGCCGCGGCGGGCAAGTGCCTCAGCGTGCGGTCGGCGTGGCGTCGAGTTCGACGTCGGCGGGGCGGTGGACGCGGGCGTCCCACTCGGCGCGCACCGCGTCGTCCGTCTTCGGCGTCGCGAGGGAAGCGACGACGAACGTGACGAGCGAGGCGATGAGGCCGTAGTAGATCGGCTCATTGGCGAGGATGCCGCTCAGGGTGTCGCCGAGCTTGTTCGCCTGGTAGACCATCCCGGCCACGGTGACGAGCGTGCCGACGAGCATCGAGATCGCGGCGCCCGTGCCGTTGGCGCGTTTCCACACGAAACCGCCGAGGATGGCGACGAGCAGGCCGCCGACGAGGATGTCGTACGCCACCGTCAGCGACGCGACGACGAGGTCGCCGCCGTTGTCGAGGCGCGCCATGAGGATCGAGATGAGCACCGTCAGCACGCCGAGGCCGAGGACGAACGCGCGGTTCTCGCGGATGTTCTTCTCACTGTGCGGGTCGGACGCATCATCGTTCGCGGCGTGCGAGCCTGTGCTCTTCAGGGCGTCGTGGTCGCTGTAGGCGTCGACGGCGACGTCGTCGACCGCGCGGGCACGGCCCGTCAGGAACGGGACGACGTCGTTGCGGGCCACCGTCGCGCACGCGATGAGCGCGCCGGACGCCGTCGACATCATCGCCGCGACGGCGGCGGCGAGCACGAGACCGCCGATGCCGACGGGCAGGATCTTGTCGGCGACCTCGGCGTAGACGTCGTTCTTCGCCTTGATGCCGTCGCCGAGGACGGCGTGCGCGCCCATGCCGATGATCGCGCCGGCCGCGCCGTAGAGGATGCAGTAGACACCGGCCATGGTGCCGCCGAGACGCGCTACCTTCGGGGTGCGCGCGGTGAAGACGCGCTGCCAGATGTCCTGGCCGATGAGCATGCCGAACATGTAGACGACGAACCACGTGATGATCGTCTGCGTGTCGGCGCCGACCTTGCCGCCGGCGATGGCGAAGTAGTCGTCGCCCAGGCGCTCGCGGATGCCGGAGAAACCGTCGGCCTTGACGAGCACGAACGGCAGCATGAGCGCAAAGATGCCGATCGTCTTGATGATGAACTGCACCTGGTCGGCCAGGGTGATCGACCACATGCCGCCGATGACGGAGTACACGAGCACGACGGCGCCGCCGATGGCGATGCAGATCCAGCTGTCGAGGCCCGTCAGCACGTGCAGGACGGTGGCGTACGCGCCGGTCGAGGTGACGACGAGGAACATCGTGTACAGCATCATGACGATGCTGGACGCGCCCGCGGCGCTCTTGCTGCCGTAGCGCAGTTTCAGCATGTCGCTGACGGTGTAGACGCGCAGCTTCGAGATGGTGCCGGCGAACAGCAGCGACAGCAGGAGCACGCCGACGCCGATGGCGACGACGAGCCACATGCCCGACAACCCCATCTTGTAGCCGAGGCCGACCCCGCCGACCGTGGAGGCGCCACCGAGGACGACGGCCGCCATCGTGCCGGTGTAGAGGAAGGTGCCGAGGCGGCGGCCGGCGACGAGGTAGTCGCTGGAGTTCTGGGTGCGCGAGCGGCCCCAGAACCCGAAGCCGAGCATCGCGACGAGGTAGAGGACGACGATCACGAGGTTGAGGTCCACGAGGGCCTCCTTGGATCCGGGTGGCATGGCTCTGGCATGAGTCCACGGTGAACCGTATGAATATACGAGATCGACTCGTGACAAACGAGAGATTCGCATTGGTAAACACGTCCGTTAATCTGATCGTGACCTGATGAGTGGCCGTTCGACGGCTCGACGGGGTGCTCGCACCGGGCGTGCGCGGGCCTCGTCGGAAGAGGAAGAGGACGAGATGGATCACCCCCGCATCGAGGCCGGCGGCAACGTCGGGCCCGTCAATGCCGCCCTCACGCCGCGGTACGCCGGCCTCGGCACGTTCGCGCGCCTGCCGCGCATCGAGGACGTCTCGAAGGCCGACGTCGCCGTCGTCGGCATGCCGTTCGACACCGGCGTCTCCTACCGCCCCGGTGCGCGTTTCGGCGCGACGCACGTGCGCGAGAGCTCGCGTCTGCTGCGCCCGTTCAACCCGGCGCAGTCCGTGTCGCCGTTCGCGCAGATGCAGATTGCCGATGCCGGTGACATCGCGCTCAACCCGTTCGACATCGAGTCGGCGCTGAAGGAAGCGGAGGAGGGTGCACGTCAGTTCGTCGACGAGGGCACCTCGCTCATCACGATCGGCGGCGACCACACCCTCGCCCTGCCGCTGCTGCGCGCGCACGCGAAGAAGCACGGCCCCGTCGCGCTGCTGCACTTCGACGCGCACCTCGACACGTGGGACACCTACTTCGGCGCCGAGTACACGCACGGCACGCCGTTCCGCCGCGCGTTCGAGGAGGGCCTCATCGACTCCTCCGGCGTCTGCCACGTCGGCACGCGCGGCCCGCTGTACGGCACGCAGGACCTCGAGGACGACGCGCGCTTCGGCTTCGGTGTCGTGACGAGCAACGACGTCATGCGCATGGGCGTCGACGAGGTCGTCGGGTTCCTGCGCGAGCGCGTCGGCGACCGTCCGCTGTACGTCTCGCTCGACATCGACGTGCTCGACCCCGCGCACGCGCCGGGCACCGGCACCCCCGAGCCGGGCGGTCTGACGTCGCGTGAGCTGCTCGAGATCCTGCGCGGCCTGCGCGGCACGAACCTCATCGGCGCCGACGTCGTCGAGGTCGCACCGCCCTACGACCACGCCGAGCTGACGGGCCTGGCGGCCGCCAACGTCGTCTACGAGTACATGTCGCTGCTCGCGCTCGGTGCGGACGCCGCGCCCGGCGGGCCCGCGTACGGCGAGTCCGGCACGGTGTACGGGGCCCAGCGGTGAGCGAGCAGATCCGTCACCCCGAGCCCGAAGCCGTCGCGCCGGCGGGCGAGGGCGAGAAGATCCGCAACGGTGGCGACCTCGTCGTCGAGACGCTCGAAGCGCTCGGCACGACGACGGTGTTCGGCATTCCCGGTCAGCACGCGCTGGGCCTGTTCGACGCGCTGCGCCGCTCGGGGCTGCACTTCATGAGCTCGCGCGTCGAGAACAACGCAGCCTTCGCGGCCGACGGCTACTCGCGCGTCTCAGGCAAGCCGGCCGCGCTGTTCCTGTCGACCGGGCCGGGTGCCCTGACGGCGCTGCCCGGGCTGCAGGAGGCGTACGCGACGAGCGTGCCGATGGTCGTCGTCGCCTCGCAGGTGCCCGTCTCGGGCCTCGGCGGCGCGCGTCGCGGCATGCTGCACCAGCTCGACGAGCAGCGCCGCGCCGCCATCGACGTGACGAAGTCGCAGCGCACGGTGACGCACCACGCCGCCATCCCGACGGCCATCGAGTCGGCGTGGGTCGAGGCGATGACGTATCCGCGCGGGCCCGTGTGGGTCGAGGTGCCGCAGGACGTGCTGCTTGCGAAGACGGAGATCCCGCCGATCCGCACGGCCGTCTCGGCGCCGACGCCGGAGGGGCCGCGCCCCGAACTCGTCTGGGCTGCAGTGAAGTTGCTCGCGGGCGCGAAGCGCCCTGCCATCGTCGCTGGTGGTGGCGTGCGCCGCGCCGGCGCCGAGAGGGCGCTGCTCGCCCTGGCGGAGAAGCTCGACGCACCCGTCGTCTGCTCGCCGGGTGGCAACTCGGGTTTTCCGGTCGATCACGCGTTGTCGATGGGGTCGTGGGTCGAGGACCGCGCCGTCACCGACCTCCTCGCGGACGCCGACGTCCTGCTCGCGGTCGGCACCTCGCTCGGTGAGGTGACGTCGAACTACTTCACGCTGAAGCCCGCCGGCAAGCTCATCCACGTCGACGCCGAGCCGCGCGTGCTCGAGTCGAACCACCCCGCGCTCGGCATCGCGTGCGACGCGAAGGCGGCGCTCGATGCGTTCGTCGCGGCGTTCCCGGCAGAGGCGCCCGCGGGGCGCGCGTCGGGAGCCGAGCGTGCTGCCGAAGTGCGCAAGGCGATCGTCGCCCGGCTCGACGGTCAGGTTCTCGCCCACGAGCGCGCGTTCATGGACGCCATCCGCGCCGGCATCCCCGACGAGGTGCCGACGTTCTGGGACATGACGATCGCCGCCTACTGGGCCTGGAACTGCTGGGACGGCCGCTCCGGTGGCTTCCACTCGGGTCAGGGCGCCGGCGGGCTCGGGTTCGCGTTCCCGGCCGCGCTCGGCGGCGCCGTCGCGCTCGCGGAGAAGCGCGGCGCGAAGCTGACGGACGTCGACGCGGCGTTCTCCGTCGGCGGGCACGAGCGCGTCGTCGCCGTCGCTGGTGACGGCTCGTCGATGTACTCGATCGCCGAACTCGCGACGGCCGTGCAACACGGCATCCCCGTCACGTGGCTCATCGTCGACGACGGCGGCTACGGCATCCTGCGCGAGTACATGGAGGCGACGTTCGGCCAGGCGACGCACACCGAACTGGCACGACCAGACTTCGTCGCCTTGGCGGAGTCGTTCGGTGTCGAGGCTCAAGAGGTGGCTGTGGGTGACGAGGTCGGCTACGGCGAGTTGACCGACGCCCTGCGCGCGACGTTCGCCGCCGATGTCAACGGCCCGCGCGTCATCGTCGTCAAGACCCACCTCGAGATGTTCGCGATGAGCTGACCCCTCTGCGATTCCTGTCCCCTTCTGCGATTTTCGTCCACCTTCACGAAGGTGAACGAAAATCGCAGATGAGGACGTAGATCGCCGTTGGGTACGGGATGGCGAGAGTGAGGGGGGCGGCGGCTTCGCGGTGTGGCCGGGGACTCTCAGGGCGTGCCGGGGGCGCGCGGCGCGCCGTGGGGTGAGGGCGTCGGCGGTTCCTTGTAGGCGTCGATGAACGTCGCGAACGAGCTGACGAGACGTTCGCGTTCGCCGGCGGGCAGAGCGGCGAGGGCGTCGTCGACGCGGTCGAGGTGACGTCCGACGCTGCGCTCGTAGAGCGCCGCGCCGTCGTCGCTCGCCTCGAAGAGCCAAGCGTGAGACCCGGATTCGCGGAATCGCCGGACGACGCCGGCCCGCACCGCAGCGTTGACCTGACGGTTCGCCGTCGACTGCTCGAGCTCAAGTTCGCACGCGATCTGCTTGAGCGTGCGCGGCGGGCCGTCGCCCGTCAGCAGCCACAGCAGGCGGCCCTCGGCGATGCGCAACTCGCTCGCCTGCTCCTCGGCGCGGCGCATGATGTCGAAGTGAGAGAGCAGGCGCGCCATGGTGCGGGCACAGTCGCCGTTGCCGTCGTCGGCGGCGGTGTCGATGTCGCTCGCCACGTCTGCCGCCATCCCGTCACCCCGCTTGTTGCTTCGTACAACTAAATGTAATCTCATCGGGTAGGTATGTAATTTACACAAACGGAGTGGTCACTTGTCCTCACCCACCGCGCCGACCGGGGCCGCCCCCGCGATGCGCTTCTCCCCGATGACGGTCGTCGCCGTCCTCTGCATCGGCAGCCTCAGCGGCGCGCTCATGCAGTCCCTCGTCATCCCGATCCAGCGCGAACTGCCGGAGCTGCTGCACACGTCCGCGAGCAACGCCTCCTGGGCGGTGACGGCGACGCTGCTCGCCGGCGCCGTGACGATGCCCGTCACCGGCCGCCTCGCCGACATGTACGGCAAGAAGCGAGTCCTGCTCGTATCGGCGACGCTGCTCGTCCTCGGTTCGGTCGTCGCGGCGCTGTCGAGCACCCTCGCGCCGTTCCTCGTCGGCCGCGCGCTGCAGGGCATGGCGATGGGCTACATCCCGGTCGCCATCAGTCTCGTGCGCGAGGTCGCTCCGCCCGCGCGTGCGACGGGCGCCGTCGCCGCCGTCAGCGCGACGCTCGGTGTCGGTGGTGCGCTTGGTCTGCCGCTCGCAGCGTGGATCGCGCAGGACTACTCGTGGCACGACCTGTTCTGGCTGTCCGCGGTGCTCGCCGCCGTCGTCGTCGTGCTGACGGCGTTCGTCGTGCCGCACATCCACGACGAGCACCCGGCGCACATCGACCCTGTCGGCATCATCGGTCTCGCCGTGGGTCTGGTCTCGGCGCTCGTCGGTGTCTCGAAGGGCTCCGAATGGGGGTGGGGCAGTGGGCGCACGATCGGCAGCATCGTCGCCGGTGTCATCGTGCTGCTCGTCTGGGGCGCGTACGAGCTGCGTCACCACGATCCGCTCGTCGACCTGCGCACCATGGCGCGCCGCCCGGTGTTGTTCACGAACCTCGCGGCCGTGCTCGTCGGATTCGGCATGATGGCGCAGTCCATCATCGTGCCGCAGCTGCTCGAGATGCCCGAGGCCACCGGGTACGGTCTCGGCCAGTCGATCCTGCACGCCGGGCTGTGGATGGCTCCCGCGGGCCTCATGATGATGGCGTTCGCGCCCGTCTCGAGCGCGCTCATCACGCACCGCGGTGCGCGGGTGACGCTCGCCACCGGTGCGCTCGTCATCAGCATCGGCTACGTCATCGCGCTGTTCCTCATGAACGCGCCGTGGCAGCTCATGGTCGCCTCGTGCGTCGCGTCGGCGGGTGTCGGCATCGGTTACGCCGCGATGCCGACGCTCATCCTCGACAACGTGCCGATGCACGAGGCCGGCGCCAGCGTCGGCGTCAACGGCCTGATGCGTTCGGTCGGCACGACCGTCGCCGGCGCCGTCATGGCCGCCGTGCTGACGAGCCGCACGACCGTCCTCGCGCCGGGGACGCCCGCCATCCCGACGGAGGGCGCGTTCAAGGTGTGCTTCATCATCGGGGCCTGCGCCGCCGTCGCGGGCGCCGCCATCGCGATGCTCGTCCCGCGACGTGTGCGCCCCGACGCCGAGGCCCAGCCGGCCGGCGTCGACCTCGCACCGGAGGGCGCCGTCGTCGCGGGCTGAACCCGTCGCTCACGGTGAGCTCGAACGTCGCCCGCGAAGGTGTCAGATCTGACGCGTTCGCGGGCGACGTTCGTCATGAATGGCTGACGTCGGATGCAGTACCCCGATGGCGCGACATGTCGCGTAAGTCGGGATGCTGTGACGCAAGAACGCCCCACTCGTGCGACGTGACGCACGTGTGAGGGTCGCGAAGCCCGCGGAGCCCCCATTGCGCGATGTGACGCACCATCGGGTAGTTGCCGTCGCCGGCGGCCAGTTGACGTCACGGGTTCAGACGGGCGCTCCTGCTTCCCGATGGAGGAAGTGGAGCAGGTTGGCGAAGCCGCGGGCATCGTCGATGGCCTTGTGGGTGTGCTCGACGTCGCCGAGCCAGTGCTGCGGGAGTTTCGGAGCGGGCAGCTCAGCGGGCGGGCGGCCGGTGAGAGCTGACGTGTAGGAACGCAGACACAGAGCGGGGCCGGTGAACAGCTTGTCGTCCTCATAGGGGCCCTGATGCAGCCCGTAGGTCGTGAACCGACGAAGGTAGTAGTCGATCCACGTGCCGTCGAACGAGAGAAGGGCGGCACAGAACGCGCGGTGGCGGGGGAGAGTCATGATCCAGTCCACATAGCGGCGCATGACGTCCGTGATCGGCTGGGCGTTCTGCGTGGCTGCCTCCCACGCACCTGGCTCCGAGTCGAACCACGCCTTGGTGCGCGGGTTGGGCGCCGCATCGGGCAGTGGTTCGAGGACGGCTTCGAATTCGCCGAACATCTCGCCCGACATCGTCGTCGCGACGGACGCGAGCGAACGCATCGAGTTGGCGCCCGGGTGCGGTCCGTCGACCTCGATGTCCGTGACGACCCACACCCACTCATCGGTTTCGGTCATGGCGTCGCAGGGTAGGTGAGGTTGCAGGTGAACGCGAGATTCTGCACCTCGCCACTCATGGGGAGGAGGTTCGTCGAACCCGCCGGGCGATGCTGGTCCTGGTAGTTGGACCACGCGACGAGGGCGTCACGATACGTCGTGCACTGGGTCTTCGTGGGGTGCTCGGCCAAGCTGGGACGCGGTGGCCCGCCGAGCGCGAAGCCGTTCGCGTCGCGAGCCACGTCGCTCGTCTGTGAGCTTCTGGAAGCCGAGGTCGTGCCGCCGTTGTTCTGCGCCTGGTAGGCGGGCCAGGCTGTCTTGTTGATCGCGTACTCGGAGGCGTTGCACGGTGCGTCGCCCTCTTCGTAATGGCAGGTGAACGTGGTCGCCGACGGGCGTGTGCGGCGTGGCTGTCCAGTTGCGGCGGCGGTGGATTCGGCAGGAGGTACGACGGACGGCGTGTGCCCCTGGCCCGGGCTCGTGGTGGGAGCTGCTGACGACCAGCTGGAGGAGGGAACTTCGGTCGTTGAAGGCGGCGAGGTTGACGTGCTGGGCGCGGATGCCGCCGATGTTTTCTCGGCGGCCGATGCGGAGCCTGAGGAGATGGTGCTTGTGGCGTCGGCACTCGTCGCCTTGTCAGAACTGCACGCGGAGGTGCTGACGAGGACGAGCAGCGGGATGGCGAAGGTGCAGCGCCTCATGAATACCGTTCGGTCGGGGCGCCATGTCCTGGCGCTGAAGTCCTCATTGTCGCGTCTTTGGTTCGTTCCCGGGGCGGTAGGCATCAATCGCAGTGCCCCGATGGCGCGGCATGTCGCGCAAGTGGGGATGCTGTGACGCAAGAACGCCCCACTCGTGCGACGTGACGCACGAGTGGGGCGTTCTCAGGCCCCGAGGGTCAGGTGGGCGTACTTCGTCAGCCCGCGATCACTTCGGCGGTCCGACGCGCGCCCGAAGGGGCCGGGGCACATCCTCGCTTCGCTGCGGTGCACCCCGCCCCTTCGAGCTTCGTCAGCCCGCGATCACTTCGGCGGTCCGACGCGCGCCCGAAGGGGCCGGGGCACATCCTCGCTTCGCTGCGGTGCACCCCGCCCCTTCGAGCTTCGTCAGCCCGCGATGCGGATCATCCGCTTGTTGCAGAACTCGTCGAACCCGTACGTGCCGAGCTCGCGCCCGAAACCGGAACGCTTGACGCCACCGAACGGCAGCTCCGACGAAGAACCGGGGGCCTCGTTGATCGACACCATGCCCGACTCGAGCCGATCGGCCACGCGCAGCGCGGCGTCGACGTCAGACGAGTGCACCGACGCGCCGAGACCGAACAGCGTGTCGTTCGCGATGCGCACGGCCTCGTCCTCGTCGGCCGCCTTGTACATGACGGCGACGGGGCCGAAGATCTCCTCGCTCCACGCGCGCATCTGCGGCGTGACGCCGGCGAGCACCGTCGGCGTGACGTACGCGCCCGGACCGTCAGGACGCTTGCCACCGACGACCACCTCGGCGCCCGCGTCGACGGCGTCGTCGATCCGCGCCTGAATACCCTTCGCGGCGGCCTCCGTGACGAGCGGGCCGATGTTCGTCGACTCGTCGTGCGGGTCGCCCATCTTCAACCCGGCGACGGCCTCGGCGAACTTCGGCACGAACTTGTCGTACGTCTCGTCGCCGATGAGGATGAACCGCTTCGCCGCGTTGCACGCCTGGCCCGAGTTCTCGAAGCGGCCGAGGATGCCGTCCTCGACGGCCTTGTCGATGTCGGCGTCCGGCAGCACGATGAACGGGTCACTGCCGCCGAGCTCGAGCACGGCCTTCTTCAGGTTGCGCCCCGCACGCTCACCGACGGCCGAACCGGCACGCTCCGAACCCGTCAACGACACGCCCTGCACGCGCGGGTCGTCGATGAGCATCGCGATCTGCTCGTTCGTCGCGTAGAGGTTCTGATAGACATCCTTCGGCACCCCGGCGGCGTGATAGATCTCCTCGATCACCTTCGCCGAACGCGGGCACTGCGGCGCGTGCTTGAGCAGGATGACGTTGCCGAGCAGCAGGTTCGGCGCCGCGAAACGCGCGACCTGGTAGTAGGGGTAGTTCCACGGCATGACGCCGACGATGACGCCGACGGGCTCCTTGCGCATGTACGCGCGCCCGTCACGCTCGCCCAGGTCGAGCTCCTCGTCGGCAAGCACCTCCGGCGCGTGCTTCGCGTTGTACGCGTGGATGTCGCCCGAGAGCCACACCTCACCCGTCGCGTCGCCGTAAGGCTTGCCCATCTCGTCACCGATGATGCGCGCCAGTTCCTCCTGACGCGAGTCGTACTCGGCCGCGACGCGCTCGATGATCGCGATCTTCTCCTCGAGCGGCACCTTGCGCCAGCGCTCGCGGGCGGCGTAGGCGCGCTCGAGGGCGGCCATCACCTCATCGTCGGTCGCGGTGGGGAAGGTCTCCTCGACCTCACCCGTCGCCGGGTTCGTCACCGTGTAGATGGCTTCACTCATCACATGCCCCTTCGTCGCAGGCGCTCAGAGCGCCATGCCCACGTACTTGGTCTCGAGGTACTCGTCGATGCCCTGGAAGCCGCCCTCGCGGCCGAATCCGGAGGCCTTGACCCCGCCGAACGGCGCGGCCGGGTTCGAGATGACGCCGACGTTGACGCCGACCATGCCGTACTCGAGCTTCTCGGCGACCCGCAGCGCCCGCGAGTAGTCCTTCGAGAAGAAGTACGCGGCGAGGCCGTACTCCGTCGAGTTCGCGCGGGCGATGACGTCGTCCTCGTCGGTGAACGTCTGGATCGCGGCGACCGGGCCGAAGATCTCCTCCCGCACGATGTCGTCGTCACCGGGCACGTTCGTCAGGACGGTGGGGGCGACGAAGTTGCCCTCGCTCGGCACCTGCTCGTCGCCGCACACCTTCGTGGCGCCCGCGGCGACGGCACCGTCGATGAGTCGCTGGACGTTCTTCACGGCCTTGCCGGTGATGAGCGGGCCGACGGTGACGCCCTCGTCCATGCCGTTGCCGACCGTCATCGCCTTCATCTTCGCGGCGAACTTCTCGCCGAACTCCGCGGCGACCGACTCGTGCACATACAGACGGTTCGCGGCCGTGCAGGCCTCACCGATGTTGCGCATCTTCGCCGCCATCGCGCCCTCGACGGCCGCGTCGACGTCAGCGTCCTCGAAGACCATGAAGGGCGCGTTGCCACCGAGCTCCATCGACACGCGCAGCAACTGCTCGGCCGACTGCTCGACGAGCTTGCGGCCGACAGCCGTCGAGCCGGTGAACGTCAGCTTGCGAGCTCGCGGGTCGCGAATGAGCGGCTCCATGACGCCGCCCGAATCGCTCGTCGTGACGACGTTGACGACACCCTTCGGGACGCCGACCTCCTCGAGGAGCGCGACGAGGGCGAGCATCGTCAGCGGCGTCTCGGCGGCGGGCTTGATGACCATCGTGCAACCGGCCGCGAGCGCCGGACCGATCTTGCGCGTGCCCATGGCGAGCGGGAA
The DNA here is from genome assembly GCF_044878485.1 of Dermacoccus sp. BD5. Taxonomy (NCBI): domain Bacteria; kingdom Bacillati; phylum Actinomycetota; class Actinomycetes; order Micrococcales; family Dermacoccaceae; genus Dermacoccus; species Dermacoccus sp. BD5. Next base: position 92,919 of record NZ_JANJER010000004.1, read on the forward strand.
GTTCCACGGCGTGATCATGAGGCACGGGCCGACGGGCTGCTTCATCGTCAGCAGTCGCGATCCGCCCGCGGGGGCGGGCAGGTACGTGCCGTTGATGCGCACGGCCTCCTCCGCGAACCAGCGGAAGTACTCGGCGCCATAGGCGACCTCTCCCTTGGCCTCGGCGAAGGGCTTGCCCATCTCGAGGGTCATGAGCGCCGCGAAGTCGTCGGTGCGCTCGATGAGCAGCTCGAACGCCTTGCGCAGCAGTTCGGAACGCTCACGCGGTGTGGTGGCCGCCCAGCTCGCCTGCGCGGCGTGCGCGGCGGCGAGGGCTGCGTCGCCGTCAGCGGGGGAGGCGTCGGCGACGCGCGCGAGGACCTCGCCGGTCGCGGGGTTCGTCACCTCGAGCGTCTTGCCGCCCTCCGCGTCGCGCCATGCGCCGTCGACGAACAGCTGCTTCGGCACGTCGTTGATCAGAGCCTTCGTGTCCATGTGTCTTTCCTATCCCAGATTCGTGGTGTACCGGCGAGTACGGCGGGTGCAGCTGTGGAAGCGGCTGTGCCGGATCGCCCGGGGCGGGGCGATCCGACACAGCCTGTGGATGGTCGTGCTCGCTCAGGCGCTCAGGCAGTCGCGGAGTCGAACGCTTCGGCGATGATGTCGAGGCCTTCGCGCAGCAGGCCGTCACCGATGACGAGCGGCGGCAGGAAGCGCAGGACGTTGCCGTACGTGCCGGCCGTCAGCGTGACGACGCCCTGAGCGTTCGCGGCGGCCGCGATCTTCTTCGTCAGGTCGGCGTCGGGCTCCTTCGTGCCGGCCTTGACGATCTCGACGGCCATCATGCCGCCGCGTCCGCGGATGTCGCCGACGACGTCGTGCGTGTCGGCGATCTGGCCGAGGCGCTCGCGGAAGATCGCCTCGATCTCCTTGGCGCGCGCGGGCAGGTTCTCCGACTCCATCGTCTCGATGGCGCCGAGGGCGCCCGCGCAGGCGACGGGGTTGCCGCCGTAGGTGCCGCCGAGGCCGCCTGCGTGGACGGCGTCCATGATCTCGGCGCGGCCCGTCACGGCCGCGAGCGGCAGGCCGCCCGCGATGCCCTTGGCGGTCGTGATGAGGTCGGGCACAACGCCTTCGGCGTCGCACGCGAACCAGTCGCCGGTGCGGCAGAAACCGCTCTGCACCTCGTCGGCGATGAAGACGATGCCGTTCTCGCGGCACCAGTCGGCGACCTTCTTCAACCAGCCGGCGGGCGGCACGATGAACCCGCCCTCACCCTGGATGGGCTCGATGATGACGGCCGCGACGTTCTGCTCGCCGATCTGCGCGTGCACAGCGCTCGTGAACGCCTCGAAGGCGTCGTCAGTGATCGTGTCGGCGTTGCCGACCCAGCGGTACGGGTACGCCATCGGCATGCGGTAGACGTCGCCCGCGAACGGCCCGAAGCCCTGCTTGTACGGCATGTTCTTCGCCGTGAGCGCCATCGTCAGGTTCGTGCGGCCGTGGTAGGCGTGGTCGAACGCGACGACGGCCTGACGGCCCGTGTGGACGCGCGCGATCTTGACGGCGTTCTCGACGGCCTCGGCGCCCGAGTTGAACAGCGCCGAACGCTTCTCGTGGTCACCGGGCGTCAGCTCGTTGAGCTTCTCGCAGACGGCCGTGTACTCCTCGTACGGCGTCACCATGAAGCAGGTGTGCGTGAAGTCGTCGAGCTGGTTCTTGGCCTTCTCGACGACCTTCGGCGCCGAGTTGCCGACGCTCGTCACGGCGATGCCGGAGCCGAAGTCGATGAGCTGGTTGCCGTCGACGTCGACGAGGATGCCGCCGCCCGCACGCTCGACGTAGACAGGCAGGCCGATGCCGACGCCCGCGGAGACCGCGCCCTTCGTCCGCTGGTGCAGTTCCTGGCTCTTCGGGCCGGGGATGGCGGTGACGAGCTTGCGCTCCTGAGGGACGGACGTCATGGCCGTGTCCTTTCGTCGTACGGGATCGAACCGAGGTGCGAGTGACCAGGGTCGATCAGTGTTCTCCCTCACTCTGAGGCTTGGCGCCTATGCTGTCCAATATCAATTTTCGATGATTGGTATGCATGTTGGGAATAGGCCGCTGATGGGCTCTGGCCGGCCGCCGAGGGCGGTGAAAGTGACCGTAGATCGCCGATGTGGACGTAGATCGCAGAAGGGGACGGTATGGAGTTGAGGGCGGTCGAGTGCTTCGTCGCCGTTGCCGACGCCGGGACGGTGACGGCCGGCGCGGCGCGACTCGGCGTGGGGCAACCCGCCGTCACGCGTCAGATCCAGCAGTTGGAGCGGCAGCTGCGCATCCGCCTGTTCGATCGTGAGGACGGGCGGCTGCGCCTCACCTCCGCCGGCATCGACGTGCTGCCCGTCGCGCGTCGACTGCTGCGCCAGGCCGACGCCGTGAGTGACGCGGCCCGCGGCGTCGCAGCCGGCCGTCTGCAGCGGGTTCGTCTCGTCAGCCCCGGCACGACCCGCGACGACGTCCTCGCCCCCTGGCTCGCGACGTGGTCCGCCGACGCGCCGCTGCCGAGCATCGCCGAAGCGTCCGTCGACGACGTCTACGACACGTTGCGTCGCGGAGCCGACCTCGCCGTGGCGCCGCTCGCACCACCCCCGGCGTTGGGCAGCCGCGTCGTCGCGCGCCTGCCGCTGTGGGCGTGCGTCGCGCCGACCCATCCGTGGGCGCAGCGCGATGCCGTCCACCTCGACGAGCTCGCGGGTGCTGACCTGCTCCTGCTCGAACGCAGCTTCTCGGCGCGCCGCGTGCTCGACGCAGCCCTCGACGCAGAGCAGCTCGGCGTCGAACCCCGCGCGGAGTTCGCCTCACCCGTCGTCGCCCAGGCCGTCGCGGCCAGCGGGCGCGGCGTCTGCGTCCTCACCGACGACCCCCGCTTCGGCCTCGTGCCCCTCACGATCCGCGACGCTGACGGCGACGCTCTCGGCATCCGCCTCCACGCCGCGTGGGATCGTCGCCATCACGCCGCTGACGCGCTCGAACGGCTCGCGCAGGATCTGTCGCGGTTCACGCGACGGAGGTATGCCTGACGAGTCGTGTCGTGGTCAGGCCTTCGAGGCCTTCTGCACGAGGCTGATGTAGACGGGCATCGCTGCGAGGGTGGGGTGGACGCCGTCGATGAAGTACTCGGGGTGGTCCTTGGAGGCGCCGTACCAGTCGACGAGGTGCACCCACGGCCGGCCCTTCGCCGCCTCGCGGATCGCATGCAGCGCCTGCTTCTGGGTGCCGAGCGTGGTCTTCGGCAGCACGAGCACGACGCGTTCGTCCTTCAACGCGTCGAGGGTCTTGGCAAGCATCTCCTGCGGCACGACACCGTTGTCGCCGGTGTGGATCAGGACGACGTCGCTCCTGATCGTCCCCGCCTTCGCAGCCGCCATGACCTGCTCGAGCACCGCGTTCGCCTGCTGGCTCTTCGCGGCGTGGTTGTCGACCGTGCGGTAGGCGTGCGGGAGCTGGTTGAGCGCGACGGACGCGGGGACGGAGTCGCCCCAGACGCTGATGCTCATCTGCTTCGTGGCGCGGGTGTCGAGCCCGGCCACGGGGGTGTTGCTCGACGACGACGGGCTCGCCGAGGTCGACGGCGCCCCGGGGTGCCCCGGCGTCGGCGGGGCGGACGGCGCCGGGGTGGGCGTGGCGTCGATCCCGGGCGCGGGTGCCGTCGTCTCGGTCGACCCCTGACGGTGCGCGACGATCTGTGTCGCCGTGACGATGAGCGCTGCCGCGAGTGCGAGACTCGCGACCATGGCGCCGACACGGCGGTCGACGACAGCGCCCCGCGCGCGACGCAGGCAGGCGCGCACCCCGGCGCGGCGTACGGGCATCTCGACGTAGCGGTAGCTCAGTTCGGCGAGCACGAACGTCGCGATGCTCAACCCGATCGCGGGCAGCAGCCACGACGACTCCATCGCGTCGGTGACGAACGGCAGCGTCACGAGCGGCCAGTGCCACAGGTACAGCCCGTACGAGCGGTCGCCGACGTAGCGCAGCGGGCGCCACGACAACGCGCGGGTGAGCGGGCCGTCATGGACGACGACCCACACGAGCGCCGCCACGACGAGCGAGAAGGCGAAGAAACCGCCCCAGCGGTAGAAACCCATCGAGAGGAAGTCGAGCTGCGTCATCACGACGATGACGGCGACGAGCGCGGCGACGCCGGCGGCCGTCATGCGGGTCGTCGCCGGGGCGAACGTGAGGCGCGAGCGGAACCCCCGCGCGTCGAGCAGCAGTGCGAGGGCGGCGCCGACGAGCAGGCCCATGACGTGTGTGTCCGTGCCGAAGTAGACGCGCGTGGGGTCGTCGGCCCAGCGGCCGCTCGAGGCGAAGGCGCCGACACTCATCGCGATGCTCGAGGCGAGCGCCCCGCCGATCGTCACGGCCAGCAGGACGTGACGCCGCGTTCGTGTGGCGCGAACAGCGAGGAGCACCCCCGCCACCACGAGCGGCCACAGCAGGTAGAACTGCTCCTCGATCGCGAGCGACCACAGGTGTTCGAGGAACCACCACGAACCGAAGTCGCCGTACTGCCGTCCGCCGTACACGTACCACCAGTTCGACGTGTACGTCAGCGCCGCCGCCGAATCGCGCAGTTGCTGCGCGAGGCCGGACGGATGGAAACACGCCGTGACGAGCGTCGTCACGGCGAGCAGGAGCAGCGCGGCGGGCGCGAGGCGTCGTACGCGAGCGGCCCAGAACGCCTTCAGATCGATGCCGCGCAGCGGCCAGCGCGACCACAACTGGCTCGTGATGAGGTAGCCCGACAGGACGAAGAAGATGTCGACGCCCAGGAAACCGCCGCTGAACCCGGGCACCCGGAAGTGGAACGCCATGACGGCCAACACCGCGAGCGCGCGCACGCCGTCGAGGGCCGGCAGCCGGCCGCGCCGCGGAGTCGCGACGGTCGCTCGCGCGGCGTCGGAGGCTGGTTGCACGGCGTCGGAGGACGACGGGGCGCTCGTGTCGGCCGATGTGGTGGGGCCTGTGATGGCGTCAGTGCGAGCGGCGTCCGAGGACGGGGCGCTCGTGTCGGTCGACGTGGTGGGGTCTGTCGTGGCGTCCATCGCGTCGGTGACCACTGACGTCGCGTTGCTCGCCGCGGATTCGCGAGCCGGCGGGGCCAACCGTTCCGCGTGGTGGGGTGCCTGACGCGGGGGTGGCGCGAGCATGTCCGTGGGGCGTCTCCGAGGCCGAGAGCTCGCCTCGCGGGCCGCTCGGTTCGTGCGGTCGACCGACTGCCCGACGGTCGTGCGGGAGGCCGCCGCTGTCGCCGGCGTCTCGACGACGTCCCTCGATGGCTCGACGCGCAACGTGTCCGCGTCGTTCTTGACGCGCGCGCTCGGGGACGCTTCCCGAGATGCGGGAGGCGACGTTGCGGGAGGGCTCGCTGATCGCGGCGGGGACGTCAGCGGGTCGGCGCTGAAGAGCCAGTCGGGCAGGGCGTCGCTCGATGAGGGCGCGCCGCTTCGCCCTGCGTCGCGGTCGCGGCTCCCGCCGCGGCCTCCCGCGGCGGCGCCGTCGCGACCAGCCGAGCCGCGACCAGCCGTGCCGCGACCAGCCGTGCCGTGACCGCGAGGCGTGCGTGGCCCGTCGTGGTCCGTGCCCACGATTGTTCCCCCTGGCGTTCGTTCCTCCCTGACCTTTGATGGTATGACCTGACCGCCCCGATGGACGTGGCGACGCGGCCACGATGACGTAGCTCACGAACGGGCCGCCAGGGCGTCGGCGACGACGGTGCCCCGACGATTAGCGCCGACGCGCCGCGGCATGTAAGGTTTGGTGTCGCTGCCGATCGCATCGGTGGCGCATGACGAGAGTCGCGGGGTGTGGCGCAGCTTGGTAGCGCGCGTCGTTCGGGACGACGAGGTCGCAGGTTCAAATCCTGTCACCCCGACCAGCGTCAGCAAGGCCCTCATCGGTTCGCCGATGGGGGCCTTCGCCGTACCCGTCCGAATGCGGGCCCAGCCGTGTGCGTCGTGGCCGCAGTGCGCAGTTGCCCGATCCCGCGGCGACGCGAGCGCGTTCGAAACCGCCGCCGAGGCGAGTTCACCGCCCTCCCAGCCGACGCGCGCACAATGCCCGCTGTGAACGAACTGCATGCCTCGTCATGGCTGACCGACTGGCGACCGGGCTCATGGGGCACCCTCCTCGTCGCAGTCGTGACGATCGGCTACGTCGCCCCCTGGATCCGCGCACGCCGTCGCGGACGAGCTGACGTCTCGTGGCTCGCGTGGTTCCTGACGTTCGGAGCCGGCGCCCTCGCCTACACGCTGTGCGGGCCTGTCGAGGTGTGGTCGACGCGCCTCATGTGGGTGTTCGCGCTGCAGGTCGCGCTGCTCGTCGCCGTCATCCCGACTGGCTTGGCGCTCGCGCGCCCCGTCGACGTCATCGAGGGCGCGACGGGGTCGACGGCGCTGCGCCGAGTGCTCGGCGGGCACCTCGGACGGGCGCTCATGTACCCGTTCGTCAGCTCGATCCTCGCGATGGTGAGCGTCATCGTCGTCTTCTTCACGCCCTACGGGCAGGCCGCGCTCGACTCCACGCCGATGCGCATCGTGCTCACCGTGCACCTTCTCGTCGTCGGCGGCACCGTCGTGCTGCCCCTGCTCGCCGGCGATCTGCTGCCCGCGTGGGCCGGGCCCGGCGTGCGCGTCCTGCTCGCCTGCGTCGACGGCCTGTTCGACGCGATCCCCGGCATCCTCGTCATGACGCACCACGATCTGCTCATGCCGCACTTCCCCGGCTTTGCCGCGTCCGCCTCCACCTACCGCGGCGACATGTCCGCCTCGCTCGATCAGAAGTTCGCCGGGGGAGCGCTGCTCGCCGTCGCCGAGAGTGTCGGGCTGCCCCTGCTCGCAGCCGTCTTCATCGAATGGATGCGAGCCGATCGCGCGAGCGCCCTCCGCGCCGACGCCGAACTCGACGCCCAGTACGGCGACGGCCCCGGCACGACGACGCCATGGTGGATCACCGCGGCACCCACCACGTCCGAGGGCAGCGCCGACGCGACCCTCACCGCCTCCGAGGGCCTTGCCGACGTCCCACCCGATCGGACGTCAACACCCTCGAGGTGACGCACACCACGATTCGGAGCGTTTTCCCAGCGGCTCACGGGCAATTCCCCAGATGAGTCCTTTCCCTTCTTCTATGGGGTTGAACGGGACGTGGCTGCCGATCGTGCTCGGCTGCGCCGCGGCACTCGTTCTCGTCGTCATCGTCCGGGGAGGCTCGTGGGGGGGCGCAAGTCGTGGATGCAGCGCTGTCGCGCCTCGGCCCGACGGCTCTGTTCACCACGCTCGTGCTCGCGCTCGTCGGTGCCCTGTTCAACAACGAGTACGCGTTCTACACGAGTTGGGGTGACCTGCTATGCGACCCGCCCGAGGACACACCGCGTCACCCCGTCATCGTCGCGATGCGCGGGTTGCCGGGCAGCCCCGAGTCCTACAACAAGCTCGACCACTTCTACACGCGCCTCGACAAGGCTGTCAGCGACCGCCGCATCGCCGCGCCCATCGTCGTCGTGCCGCAACTCAACCGCACCCCCGACGACGACACCGAGTGCATCGACGACCCGCACGGCCTGCAGACCGAGACGTGGCTCGCCTCGACGCTGCCGACGTGGGTGAGACAAACCTTCGCCGTCGCGCCCGGGCGCGGGTCGTGGGCGACGTGGGGTACTCCCTCGGCGGGTGGTGCGCCTCGAAGCTGACGATGAAGCACCCCGCGACGTTCGGCGCCGCCGTCGCCTACCAGGGCTACTTCCGCCCGCATTTCGACGGCCACCTGCCGTTTCAGCCAAACGCGCCGCAGGCGCGCAGCTACGACCTCATCGCCCTCGAGAAGACCAACCCGGTGCCCGTGTCGCTGCGGCTGTTCGCCTCCGACGCGAACAAGGTGAGCTACCCCTCCGTCAAGGAGATCCTCACCGTGGTGAAGCGGCCCACCGACGGCACGGCGCGCATCGCGCAGGCGGCGGCCACCGCCTGTCGGTGTGGACCCGAAAGATCCCGCGCTCGTTCGACTGGCTGGCACAGGTCCAGCCAGGTTTCGCACCACGCCCCTGAACGCCGGGGCGACGAAGCAGGGAAGGGCCTCACGTAAAGAACGCGCCAAGACGCGACAAGGCGACCTCAAGACGAGCGGTGCGCCATCTGCGCGGTTGCACGCTCGGTCCATGATCGAAATCGTCATCGCGGGCATCATCGCCCTCGCACTGCTGGGGTACCTGCTGTACGCCCTCATCCGGCCCGAGAAGTTCTGAGGGCCGCGCACATGAACGTCACTCTTCAGGCGATCTGCATGATCGCCACCATCGCGCTGCTGTTGGCGTTCATCCACGTGCCGCTCGGCACCTGGATGTACCGCTGCTTCACGGACGAGCGTGACTGGGCGCCGGAGCGCCTCATCTACCGCGCCGTCGGCGTCGACCCGCGCATCGAGCAGGGCTGGCGCACGTACGCCGTCGCCAGCGTCATGTTCGGCGTCGCGTCCGTCGTGCTGCTGTTCGCGCTCATCATGGCGCAGGGCGTCCTGCCCTGGGGCCTGGGGCGCAGCCAGGACTGGCACACGGCCTTCAACACGGCCGTGTCGTTCACGACGAACACGAACTGGCAGACCTACGGCGGTGAGTCGGGCGCCGGGTACACGGTCCAGATGGCCGGCCTGACGGTGCAGAACTTCGTCTCCGCCGCGACGGGCATCGCCGTCGCCGTCGCCCTGTGCCGCGCGATCGCGCGCAGCAACGCCGCGACGATCGGCAACTTCTGGGTCGACCTCGTGCGCGCCTGCACCCGCATCCTGCTGCCCATCGCGTTCGTCGGCGCGCTCGTGCTCGTCGCGGGCGGCGTCATCCAGAACCTCAGCAGCCCGCACGACGTGACGACGCTCGTCGGCGGCAGCCAGACGATCCAGGGCGGCCCCGTCGCCTCCCAGGAGGTCATCAAGCTGCTCGGCACGAACGGCGGCGGATTCTTCAACGCGAACTCGGCGCACCCGCTCGAGAACCCGAACGGGTGGACGAACCTGTTCGAGATCCTCCTCGTGCTCGCGATCCCCTTCTCCCTGCCGTGGATGTACGGCCTCATGGTCGGCGACCGGCGTCAGGGCGCCGTGTTCACGACGGCCATGGGCGCCCTGTTCACCCTGAGCGCCGGCCTCGGCATCTGGGCCGAGACGAGCGGTGCGCTCGGCTCGATGGAAGGCAAGGAGCAACGCTTCGGCATCGTCGGATCGGTACTGTTCGGCACCGCGACGACGGGCACCTCGACCGGCGGCGTCAACATGATGCACGACTCGATGAGCCCCCTCGGCGGCGGCCTCATGATGCTCAACATGATGCTCGGCGAGGTCTCGCCCGGCGGCGTCGGCACCGGCCTGTACAACATCATCATCTTCGCGCTGCTCACCGTCTTCATCGCCGGCCTCATGGTCGGGCGCACGCCCGAACTGCTCGGCAAGGCCATCGGCCGCCGCGAGATCACGTACGCGGCGCTCGCCGTCGTCGTCATGCCCGCGCTCGTGCTGGTGTTCACCGCCGCCGGCGTCGTGTTGCCCGTCGCGAAGGACGCCCTGCTCAACCACGGCCCGCACGGCCTCAGCGAGATGATGTACGCCTACACGTCGGCGTCGAACAACAACGGTTCCGCCTTCGCGGGCCTGTCGGCCGACCAGCCTTACCTCAACCTCACGCTCGCGGCGTGCATGTTCCTCGGACGCTTCCTGCCGATCGTGCTCGTGCTCGCCGTCGCCGGCGCGCTCGTCTCGCAGCAGCGACGCCCCGCCACGGCCGGCACGATGCCGACCCACGGGCCCGTCTTCACCAGTCTGCTCGTCGGCATCATCGTCATCGTCGCCGGGCTGACCTTCTTCCCCTCACTCGCTCTCGGCCCGATCGCGGAGGCCCTCTCGTGAACGCATCACTCGCCCGTACGGCTCTCGAATCGGCGCCGGACGCCCTGCGCAAGCTGGACCCGCGCCACCTCGTGCGCACCCCCGTCATCTTCGTCGTCTGGGTGGGCTCGGTGCTCACGACGGTGCTGTCGATCATGCACCCGTCGGTGTTCTCGATCTCCGTCACGATCTGGCTGTGGCTGACGATCCTGTTCGCCAACCTCGCCGAGGCCATCGCCGAAGGGCGCGGCAAGGCACAGGCCGACACGCTGCGTCAGACCCGCGTCGACTCGATCGCCCGCCGCCTCATGCCGCACGGCGGCGAGGAGCGCGTACCCGGCACCGAACTGCGCGTCGGTGACCGTGTCGTCGTCGAGGCCGGCGAGGTCATCCCCGGTGACGGCGACGTCGTCGACGGCGTCGCGACGGTCGACGAGTCGGCCATCACCGGTGAGTCGGCGCCCGTCATCCGCGAATCGGGTGGCGATCGCTGCGCCGTCACCGGTGGCACGACGGTGCTGTCGGACCGCATTGTCGTCGAGATCACGAGCAAGCCCGGTGAGACGTTCATCGACCGGATGATCGCGCTCGTCGAGGGCGCCGAGCGGCAGAAGACGCCGAACGAGATCGCCCTCGGCATCCTGCTGACGACGCTGACGATCATCTTCGTCCTCGCCGTCATGGCGATCTGGCCGATGGCGAGCTACTCGGGCCACGACATGTCGCTCGTCGTCCTCGTCGCGCTGCTCGTCTGCCTCATCCCGACGACGATCGGGGCCCTGCTGTCCGCCATCGGCATCGCCGGCATGGACCGTCTCGTGCAGCACAACGTGCTCGCGATGTCGGGGCGCGCCGTCGAGGCCGCCGGTGACGTCTCGACGCTGCTGCTCGACAAGACCGGCACGATCACCTACGGCAACCGCCGCGCCGGTGACGTCGTCCCCGTCGAGGGTGTCTCGCGCGAGGACCTCGTGCGCGCCGCGTGCCTGTCGTCGCTCGCCGACGAGACGCCCGAGGGTCGCTCGATCGTCGAATACGCTGCGGCAGAAGGGTTCACGGCGACCGAGATCCCCGACGTCGTCACCGTTCCGTTCACCGCGCAGACCCGCATGTCCGGTATCGACCTGCCCGACGGCAGCGCCATCCGCAAGGGCGCCGGCTCGGCCGTCGCCGCGTGGGTGCACGAGCTGGGCGGCCACATGGCGCACGACATCGACGCACGCGTGGAGGCGATCAGCCAGGCCGGCGGCACGCCGCTCGTCGTCGCCGAGCGTGACGCCGACGGCACCGCCCGCATGCTCGGCGTCATCCACCTCAAGGACGTCGTCAAGCCCGGCATGGCCGAGCGTTTCGCGCAGATGCGCGAGATGGGCATCCGCACCGTCATGATCACGGGCGACAACCCGCTGACGGCCGCCGCGATCGCGAAGGAGGCGGGGGTCGACGACTTCCTCGCCGAGGCGACGCCCGAGGACAAGATGCGCCTCATCAAGGCCGAGCAGGAAGGCGGGCGTCTCGTCGCGATGACCGGCGACGGCACGAACGACGCGCCCGCCCTCGCGCAGGCCGACGTCGGCGTCGCGATGAACACGGGCACATCGGCGGCGAAGGAGGCCGGCAACATGGTCGACCTCGACTCCGACCCGACGAAGCTCATCGACGTCGTCGCCATCGGCAAGCAACTGCTCATCACCCGCGGAGCGCTGACGACGTTCTCGATCGCCAACGACGTCGCGAAGTACTTCGCGATCATCCCCGCGATGTTCGTCGTCATCTTCCCGGGCCTCAGCAAGCTCAACATCATGCACCTGCACAGCCCCGAGTCGGCGATGCTGTCGGCGGTCATCTTCAACGCCCTCGTCATCGTCGCGCTCATCCCGCTCTCGCTCAAGGGCGTGGCGTACCGATCGCTCGGTGCCGCCGCGATGCTGCGCCGCAACCTGCTCGTCTACGGCGTCGGCGGCGTCATCGCGCCCTTCGTCGGCATCAAGCTCATCGACCTCGTCCTGTCCGTCATCCCGGGAGTGAAGTGACATGTTCGTTCTCCGTCAGAGTTGGGCCGCGCTGCGTGCGCTCCTCGTCCTCACCGTCGTCCTCGGCATCGCCTACCCGCTGCTCGTCACGGGCGCGGCGCGGGCGATGCCGGCCCGGGCGGACGGCTCGATCGTCCGCACCGAGGGCCGCGAGGTGGGTTCCAGCCTCATCGGCCAGCCCACGAGCGACGCGAAGTGGTTCGCGGCGCGCCCGTCCGCCGTCGACGCCCCCGGCGCCGAGAGCGGCGGCTCGAACCTCGGCCAGAACGCCGACGAGCAGAAGAAGGCGATCGCCGAGCGTCGCACGGCGCTGACGAAGGCCAACCCGAACGCGACGGGTCCGATCCCGGACGACGCGCTGACCGCGAGCGGCAGCGGCGTCGACCCGGACATCAGCGTCGCCTACGCCCGCTGGCAGGCACCACGGATCGCCGAGGCCCGCGGGATGAGCGTCGCCGACGTCGAGAAGATCATCGACGCCCACATCGAGAAGCCGGCCCTCGGCTACCTCGGCGGCAAACGGGTGAACGTGCTCGACCTCAACGTCGGACTCGCGCAACGCGCCGCTCGCTGAGCGGGCGGAAACCGCGACGGCAGAAGAAGATGGACGCATGACACGAGGCACGCTGCGCATCTACCTCGGCGCGGCCCCCGGCGTCGGCAAGACCATGGCGATGCTCGCCGAGGGCCGACGCCGGGCCGAGCGGGGGACGGACGTCGTCGTCGGTTTCTGCGAGACCCACGGGCGCACCGCGACGGCCGCCGCGCTCGAGGGCCTCGAGGTCATGCCGCGACTGCGGCGCGAATACCGGGGCGCGACGCTCGAGGAGATGGACCTCGACGCCGTGCTCCGGCGCGCGCCGCAGGTCGCGCTCGTCGACGAACTCGCGCACACCAACGTGCCGGGCGGCCGCCACGAGAAGCGGTGGCAGGACGTCGAGGACCTGCTCGCGGCGGGCATCGACGTCGTCTCCACCGTCAACATCCAGCACCTCGAATCGCTCAACGACGCGGCGTTCGCCATCACCGGCGTGCTGCAGCGCGAGACGGTGCCGGACGTCGTCGTCCGGCGCGCCGAGCAGGTCGAACTCATCGACATGGCGCCCGAGGCGCTGCGACGACGGATGGCGCACGGCAACGTCTACAAGCCGGAGAAGGTCGACGCGGCGCTCGCCAACTACTTCCGCCAGGGCAACCTGACGGCCCTGCGCGAGCTCGCGCTGCTGTGGCTCGCCGACCGCGTCGAGGAGAGCCTGACGGCCTACCGCAGCGACCATGACATCGTCGGTACGTGGCCGACACGTCACCGTGTCGTCGTCGCCCTCTCCGGTGGGCGCGAGGGCGCGACGCTGCTGCGCCGCGCCGCCCGCATTGCCGCGCGCGGCAGCGGCGGCGAGATGCACGCCGTCTTCGTCGTGCGCGACGACGGCCTGCGCACCGCCGAGGCCGACGTCGTCAGCGGTCTGCGACGCCTCACCGAGGAACTCGGCGGGACGTTCCACACCGTCAGCGGGCCCGACGCGGCCGAGGCCGTCCTGCACTACGCGCGCGGCGTCAACGCCGACCAGATCGTCGTCGGCCTCAGCCGGCGCTCGCGGGCCCAGGCGATGCTGCGACCCGGCACGGGCGAGCGCATCATCGCCGGCTCGGGCGAGGACATCGACGTCCACGTCGTCACGCACGAGCTCGCGCACGTGGGCTCGTCGCCGACCGAACGTGAGGGGTTGTCGACGCGCCGCGTCCGGCTCGGCTTCCTCACCTCGGTGACCGCCCCTGCGCTGCTGAGCGCCCTGCTCGTGCCGCTGCGCTCCGGCGTCGGGCTGCCGCTCATCGTGCAGCTGTACCTGCTGCTCACCGTCGTCGTCGCGCTCATCGGCGGGATGGCGCCCGCGATCACGGCCGGCGTGCTGTCGTCCCTGCTCATCAACTGGTTCTTCACCCCACCCATCGGCACGCTGACGATCTCCGACCCACAGAACGTCGTCGCGCTCGTGCTCTTCGTCGTCATCGGCGCCGCCGTCTCGCTCGTCGTCCACGCGAGCGCCCGCCGGGCCGCCGACGTCAGCGCCTCGCACCAGGAGGCGACGGCGCTCGCCGAACTCAGCCACACGATGCTGTCGTCCGCCGACCAGCTCGCGCTGCTGCTCACGCGCTCGCTCGAGATGTTCGACCAGGACGCGGCGGCCGTCGTCCGCACCCGCGGGCCGGGTCGCAGCGTCATCGCCTCGACGGACGGCTACAGCGACGTCGCCGCGCAGGCGCTACCGCGCGAGAAGACGACGGTCGAGCGCATCGACGACGAGCACGACCTCGTCCTCGTGGGGCGCCCCGTCCCCGCCGAGCGGCAACGGCTGCTCGGGGCTTACGCGATGCACGCGGCGGCCGTGCTGCACCGTCGGGCGCTGCTCGACCTCGCCGAGTCGGCCGACACCCTCGCGCGCGACAACAAGGCGCGCACCGCGCTGCTGTCCGCCGTCTCCCACGACCTGCGCACGCCCCTGGCCGGCATCAAGGCCGCCGTCGGCAGCCTGCGCAGCGACGAGGTGACGTTCTCGCCCGAGGACGAGGCGGAACTGCTCGAAGCCGTCGAGACGTCGGCCGATCGCCTCGATGCGCTCATCGGCAACCTGCTCGACGCCTCACGGCTGCAGACCGGCGCGCTCGTCGCGAACCCGCGCGAGATCGACCTCGCCGAGGTCGTCACACCCGCGGTGCGCGCCCTCGAGACACCCGATCGCGTCACCTGGCACCTCGACGACGCCGCGCGCCACGTCGTCGCCGACCCCGGCCTGCTCGACCGCGTCCTCGCGAACGTCCTCGAGAACGCCCTGCGTCACGGCGGCAGCGACGGCGTCGTCGTGACGACGAGTACGCTCGGCCCGCGCGTCGAACTACGCGTCGCCGACCACGGCCCCGGCATCCCCGACGAGGCGCGCGAAGAGATATTCCGGCCTTTCCAGCGCTACGGCGACGCACCCGCGGGTGACGGCATCGGGCTCGGTCTCGCCGTCGCGCGCGGCCTGACGGAGGCAATGGGCGGCATGCTGGAGGCGGAGACCACTCCCGGTGGAGGTGTCACGATGGTCATCGTCCTGCCGGCCGTGGCGAACGCAGCGGGTGCGACGAGCGAGGCCGAGCCCGGCGCTGAATCGGAACCCGAGTCGGCGCCCGAGGCCCGGCCCCAGGACGCTGAGGCCGACCAGCCGGTCGATACCCGGTTCGCAGACGCAACCACGCGCGGTGACTCATGAATGAACGAGTGCTCGTCGTCGACGACGACCCGACGATCGCGCGGACGCTGCGCATCAACCTCAAGGCGCGCGGCATGGACGTCGAGACCGTCGGGTGCGGCCTCGATGCCCTCAGCACGTGCGCGGACGCCATGCCCGACCTCGTCGTCCTCGACCTCGGCCTGCCCGACCTCGACGGCGTCGAGGTGCTGCGCCGACTGCGTCAGAGCTCGAGCGTGCCTGTCATCGTGCTGTCGGCGCGTCAGGAGGCCGACGACAAGGTCGAGGCGCTCGACGAGGGAGCCGACGACTACGTGACGAAACCGTTCGGCATCGAGGAGCTCATGGCGCGCGTGCGGGCCGCGCTGCGGCGAGGTGGCGCCGAACCGTCCGGCCCGGCGCCCGTCGTCACCGAGGATTTCTCGCTCGACTTCACGACGTACGAGGCGAGCGGGCCGACGGGAGCCGTCCACCTCACGCCGACGGAATGGCGTCTGCTCGCCGAATTGGCGCGCCACCGCGGGCGCGTCGTGCCGCACGAACAACTGCTGCGCGCCGTGTGGGGGCCGCAGTACGGACGCGAGTCGAACTATCTGCGCGTCTACTGCGGGCAGTTGCGTCGCAAGCTCGAACCCGAACCGTCCCGCCCGCGCTGGATCGCCACCGAACCCGGCATCGGCTACGTGCTGCACTGACGCGCCGTGCAGGGCTCGTCAGTGCGCCTTCGCCGTCAGCGTGATGAGTGTCGCCTCGGGACGGCAGGCGAAGCGCACGGGCGTGTACTTGTTGTGTCCGAGCCCGGCGGAGACGTGCAGCCACGCCGCGTCGTCGGGCGCGGCGGACGACGGCAGCGCGGTGCGGCGCCGTTCGCGCGCCGTGGCCTCGGAGCGCGAGACGGAGTCGTTGTGCACGCGGTGGGCGTCGAGGACGTCGAAGCGCTCGCCGATCTCGGCTGCGGTGTCGAGGGGCGAGCCGTCCGGTGCGGGCGCACCCGGCCCGATCGGCACGGGCTGCGTCGAGTCGACGCCTGAGGCGCCGGGCCACCAGCGCGAGACGCCCTTGACGCGTGAGGTGTCGAGGTCGCAGTTCGTCACGAGTGCGCCGTGGAACGGCACGCACAGCTGCCCGCCGTGCGTGTGTCCGGCGATGACGGCGTCCGCGCCGTCAGCCGTCATCGCGTCGAGAACGCGCGTGTAGGGCGCGTGGACGACGCCGATCGTCGCGGCCACCTCACCTCGGCGCGACGCGGCCTCGCCGGCGACCTGCGCGTAGTCGTCGTACTCGAGGTGCGGGTCGTCGACGCCGACGAGCTCCAGCGCCGCGCCGTCAGCCCCCACCTGCACCCGTTCGCGTCGATGCGTGAGGTCGAGCCAGCCGCAGGCGGTGAAGCCGTCACGCAGCTGGGCGATGTCGAACTCGCCTGTCTGCATCGCCGCGCCCTTGGCATGCGAGTCGTCGAAGTAGCGCAAGGGGTTCTTGAGCTTGGGGTAGAAGTAGTCGTTCGAACCGAAGACGAACGCGCCGGGAAACTCCATGAGCGGCTCCATCGCGCGCATCGCGGCGGGGATGGCGTGCTCGTCGCTGAGGTTGTCGCCGGTGTTGATGACGAAGTCGGGTTCGAGCCGCGCGAGCTGACGCACCCACTGGATGCGTCGTTCCTGACGCGGCACGATGTGCAGGTCGCTGACGTGCAGCACCCGCAGCGGCGCCGTCCCGGGGGCGAGCACCGGCATCTCGACGCGGCGCAGCGCGTACCAGTTGCGCTCGATGAGCGAGGCCCAGGCCAGCGCTGCCGCGCCGCCGGCGGCCGTGCCTGCAGCGGCCAGCGTCAGCGCCCGGGGGAGGGGGCGGGCAGGAAAACTCATGCGGGGATTCTCGCACCGGGGTGGAAGAATGGCCGCATGAGCGAAACCGGCGCCACCACCTTGAAGGCCACTCTCCACACCGACCTGACCGACGCGATCCGCGAGCGCGATCAGGTGCGCAGCGCGACGTTGCGCATGGTCCTGACGGCCGTGTCGAACGCCGAGGTCGCCGGCAAGGAGCACCGTGAACTGAGTGACGACGAGGTGCTCGCCGTCATCGTCAAGGAGGCGAAGAAGCGCCGAGAGGCGGCTGACGCCTACGTCGGCGCCGGGCGCACCGAGCTCGCCGAGAAGGAGAACGCCGAACTCGCGTGTCTCGAGGGGTACCTGCCCAAGCAGCTGAGTGACGACGAGATCGACGCGATCGTCGCCGAGGCCGTCAACGCCACGGGTGCATCTGGCATGAAGGACATGGGCAAGGTCATGGGCGTCGTCAAGCCCAAGATCGGCGAGCAGGCAGAGGGCGGGCGCGTCGCGGCGGCCGTCAAGAAGGCGCTCGCGGGCTGATCAGCCCGCCACGGGCTCAGGTGCCCGAGCAACGGTGAGGGCCGTGCCGACCCCAGCGGTCGGCACGGCCCTCACCGTTCGTGCATGTCTCAGCTCGCGCGGCGGATGCCTGCGGCGACCTCATCGGCGCGCGCCATCTTGAACAGCGTCGCCCACGACTTGACGTCGGGACGGCGACGCAGCAGCGCGCGGCGCTCACGCTCCGTCATGCCGCCCCAGACGCCGTACTCGGTGCGGTTGTCGAGCGCGTCGGCGAGGCATTCGGCGACGACGGGGCAGCGCTGACAGATCGTCTTCGCCGACTGCTGTGCAGCCCCCTTGGCGAACAGTTCGTCAGGTGCCGCCGCGGCGCACTGGGCGCGGGCGGCCCAGTTGTCGTCCCAGACGGGCGTCTGCGTCTCTTCTTCGGCCATGATCGTCATCGGTGCCCTCCCCTTGTTGGTGCGGATGACGGTGTGGCGTGCGCCACGTGCAAAAGTTGCTATACGCACAGTAGGCGTGGTTACTGGTGAGTTTCCATGGGGATTGAGTACTAAAAACGTTAGTACACGCAGCGTGCGGAGGGCGCGCCGAATCGAGCCTCGAAGGCTTTGACAGGCTGCCCCGATACGCTGAGCGGCATGCGTGGAAAGTCTCCTGCCGCCGATGCGTCGGCCAAGAAGCAGGCGAAGAAGCAAGCCCGGAAGAAACCTGACGGTCGCCGTCAGCGTTCTGCGATGGGCTCGGTTCTCAGCCTCCTCGGCGCGTTCGTCGCCACCTCGATGGCGTTGGGCCTGCTGTTCGCGGGCCTGCTCATCCCCGCCACGGGCCTCGCGGGCGCGAGCGTCAAGGGCGGCGTCAAGGAGTTCGACGACATGTCGGGCACGCTCACCGAGAACGCCCTGAGCCAGCAGTCGAAGATCTTGGCGAAGGACGGCTCCGTCATCGCCACCCCGTACGACGAGAACCGCATCGTCGTGCCGTCGTCGGCCATCCCGAAGGTGATGAAGGACGCGCAGGTCGCCATCGAGGACGAGCGCTTCTACGACCATGGCGCACTCGACCAGCGCGGCATCCTGCGCGCCGTCGCCGCGAACCTCGTCTCCTCGAGCACGCAGGGCGCCTCGACGCTGACGCAGCAGTACGTCAAGGTCGCGGCCCAGCGCGCCGCGATCGAGAGCGGCGACAAGGAGGAGGCGAAGAAGGCCGTCGCGCAGCACGGCACCGACGCCTACGTCCGCAAGATCAAGCAGCTCAAGATGGCGGTCGAGCTCGAGAAGACGCACACGAAGGATCAGATCCTCACGAGCTACCTCAACCTCGTCTTCTTCGGTGACGGCACGTACGGCATCGAAGCCGCCTCCCAGCATTACTTCGGCCACCCGGCGAAGGATTTGACGCTGCCCGAGGCCGCGACGCTCGCGGGCGTCGTCAACCTGCCGGGTTCGACCGACCCGGTGCACAACCCGAAGGCCGCGGTGAAGCGCCGCGACATCGTCCTGCAGAAGATGATCGACCAGGGCAAGGTGAGCGAGGCCGAGGGCAAGGCGGCCATCGCGAGCCCACTCAAGACGAACGTCACGAACGTCGCCGGTGGCGGTGGCTGCCAGGGCAGCAAGTACCCGTACTTCTGCGACTATGTCACCGACTGGGTCGCCGACCAGCCCGCGCTCGGCGCGAACCGCAAGGAGCGCCTCGCCAAGCTGAAGACCGGCGGCCTGACGATCCAGACCTCGCTCGACCCGAAGAAGATGTCGGCCCTCGACTCGAACCTCAAGAAGCGCGTTCCTGTCGGCAACGGCGCGGACGTGCAGGCAGCGGGCGTCATCATCGAACCCGGCACGGGTCTCGTCCAGGCCATGTCGCAGAACGCCAAGTACGACGTCGCCGGATCGAACCACTTCTCCACGTCCGTCGACTGGGTCCGCTCGGGCTTCCCCATCGGTTCGACGGCGAAGATCTTCGCCATCGTCGAGGCGATGCGTCAGGGCCGCGCCGTCGACTCGACGGTGAACGTTCCCGCCATGAACGGCACGAAGGGCGGGCGCCCGGTCTACAACTTCACGTCGAAGACGTTCCCCGGCCAGTGCGGTCAGGGTGCCGGCAACTGGTCCGTCGGAAACGACCACCCGGTGTCGTCCGGCCCGATGAGCCTGAGCAAGGCCACTGCCGAATCGGTCAACACCGCCTTCGGAGCCCTCGTGGCGTCGCTGGGGCCGTGCAAGGTGCGGGACACCTTCAAACTCATGGGTGTTCAGGCCCGTGACCTCAACACGGGCGGGTGGCGCGACATCCGTCGCGACCCCTCGTCGATCGTGCTCGGCTCCGACTCGTCCTCGCCGATGATGATGGCCAACGCGTTCGCCACCGTCGCGGCGGACGGCAAGTACTGCGCACCCCGCCCCGTCGTCTCGATCAAGCAGGCGAACGGCAAGCCGGTGGCGCTCAAGGTCGAGGCGTGCAAGCAGGTCATCAGCCAGCAGGAGGCTCGCGGAACGGCGAAGATCTTCACACACGTATTCGACAGCGACGGCACCGCCTCTGATGCCAAGCTGGCCGACGGGCGGGAAGCTTTCGGCAAGACCGGTACGGTCGACGGATCCCTGCACACGTGGTTCGTCGGCTCGACGAAGCAGCTCTCCACGGCCGTCTGGGTGGGGCGCGGATTCGACAACAAGAACCCGATCAAGAACGTCACCATCGGGGGCAAGCACATCGGCACCTTCCTGTACGGCGGCGACATCGCGGCGCCGGTGTGGAAGGAGACGATGGACACGATCTCGAAGGGCATGCCCAAGGCGAAGCTCGCCGAACCCGACAAGGCGACCAAGCAGGGCGACGAGGTGAGTGTCCCCGACGTCAAGGGCAAGAGCGAGGCGGACGCGAAGTCGACACTCGAGAAGGCCGGTTTCCTCGTCACCGTGTCGAAGCAGAACTCCGGTGACGTCTCCGGCGGGCAGGCGTTCAAGACCGACCCTGCGGCCGGCCAGAAGCTCGGCAAGGGCAAGAAGATCACGCTGTACGTCAAGCCCTGATCGTCAGGTGCTGGGCGCCGACTGACGCAGGCTCGCGAGGCCCACCCCGTCCTGGGGTGGGCCTCGCGCCGTCAGGGGGTGGGGTCTGCCTCGGGCCGCTTCGACCGTGACGGCGGTGGGTGGCTCTAGGGTGGAGGCATGCAGAAATGGGAATACTTCACCGCGCCGATCATGGTCCACGCCACGCAGCAGATCCTCAACAACTTCGGTGAGGACGGCTGGGAGCTCGTGCAGATCGTGCCCGGCCCCGACGGCAACGGTCTCGTCGGCTACTTCAAGCGCCCCAAGGCCTGAGCGATGAGCGCGATCGAGAAGCGTCTCGCGGAGCTCGGGTTCGAACTGCCCGAGGTCGCAGCGCCCGTCGCCGCGTACGTCCCGGCGGTTCGTGACGGCGACCACGTCCACACCTCCGGCCAGTTGCCCATGGTCGCCGGCAAGCTGCCGCTGACGGGCAAGGTCGGTGCCGAGGTCAGCGCCGAGCAGGCTGGCGAGCTCGCTCGCACGTGTGCGCTCAACGCGCTCGCGGCGATCAAGAGCGTCATCGGCGACCTCGATCGCGTGACGCGCGTCGTCAAGGTCGTCGGGTTCGTCGCCAGCGACCCGTCGTTCACGGCCCAGCCGGGCGTCGTCAACGGCGCCTCGCACCTGCTCGGCGATGTCTTCGGCGACGCCGGCGTGCACGCGCGCTCGGCCGTCGGCGTGGCCGTCCTGCCCCTCGACGCACCGGTCGAGGTCGAGATCACCGTCGCCGTTCGCGACTGAGGGGCCTCGTGACCACGTCGTCGCAGGTGCGCGAGTTCCCGATCGGGCCGTTCCGCGAGTCGTCCATGCGCTGGCTCGACGCCGTCGGCCGGGGCGAGCCGGGCGACGAGGCGACGCCCTCGCAGGCGGCCACCGTCATGCTCGTGCGCGGTGAACCGCTTGAGGTCTTCATGATCGAGCGCGCCTCGACGATGGACTTCGCGCCGTCGACGTGGGTGTTTCCCGGTGGGCGGGTCGACGCAGCCGATGAGGACGTCGTGAAGGCCGGGTCGCTCGACGGTTTCGACGCCGAGGACGCGGGGCGCGACCTCGGGATCGACGCCGACGCGGCAGGCGCCGTCGTCGTGTGCGCCCTGCGGGAGTTGTTCGAGGAGGCGGGCGTGCTGCTCGTCGACACGAACGTACGCGGGAACGCAGTCGGCGACGGAGCCGAAGCTGGGCTCGCAGCTGAGACGGATGGCCCAGCCGAGGCTGCGGGGCCTGACGTCGAGCTACGCACGCGCCTCGAGGCGCACGAGGTGACGTTCGTCGACGTGCTCGCCGGGCGGCGACTGCGCGCCGACCTCGTCGCGGCCGTCGACCGCTGGATCACCCCGCCGTTCGAGAAGCGACGCTTCGACACGTGGTTCTTCACGGCGTTGCTGCCGGAGGGCGCCGTCGCCGATGCCGTCTCGCGTGAGTCGCAGCGTGGCCGCTGGGTGCGCCCGCGGGAGATGCTCGACGAGATGGCGGCCGGTCACGTCCGGCTCCTGCCGCCGACCCGCACCGCTCTGGTGCGGCTGACGCGCGCCGTGAGCGCGTCCGAGGCCCTGACGCAGGCGCGAGCTGCAGCGTTCGAACCGACCCGTCCCGAACCGCTCATGGGCCCCGACGGCCCGTACCTGCGAGCCCGTATCAACCTCTGAGGGAGCACCTTCCGTGACCGACCAGGCGACCACGCATCCACTGCCCCCTGGCGTGCTTCACGTGCGCTGCGACAACCCGAGCGCCATGACGCTGAGTGGCACGAACAGCTATGTCATCACGCGAGCTGACGGCGTTGCCGACGGCGGCGAGCGCGCGCTCGTCATCGACCCGGGGCCGGACGAGCACGGGCACGTCGGTGCACTCGTCGACGCGCTGCGCGGCGTGAGTAACGTCGACGTCCTGCTCACGCATCATCACGACGATCACGAGGGCGGCGCGGCGAGGCTCGTCGAGCTGCTGTCCGAGGCGGGGGGCTCGGCGCGCGTCTGGGGCGGCGACCAGGGTATCCCGCTCGTCGACGGGCAGATCTTCGACGACGTCCAGGTCGTCTTCGCGCCCGGTCATACTGCGGATTCGGTCGGGTATGTGCTCGAACGCGACGGCGATGTCGTGCTGTTCAGCGGCGACACGCTGCTCGGCGGCAGCAGTTCGTTCATCGCCCACCCCGACGGCGACCTCACCGACTACCTCGTGACGCTCGACGTGCTCGAAGCGGCCCTCGAGGCAACCCCCGGCGCCGTGCTGGCACCCGGGCACGGCGACGTCGGCGGCGACGCCCTCGCCGTCATCGACGCGTACCGGCATCACCGCAACGAGCGGCTCGACGAGGTGCGGGCCGCGCTCGCCCAGGCACCGTCCGACGCTGATGACGCCGCGCGCGTCGACGCCGTCATCGACGGTGTGTACGGCGGCGTCGACGCGGCCCTGCGCCCCGCCGTCGAAGCCGTCGTCGCGGCGCAGTTGGCGCATCTGACGCGTATTGGCGAAGTCTGAATCAAGCGCTGACGGACGTCGAAGGCCGCCCCACCGATTCGGTGGGGCGGCCTTCGCCGCGTGGGGGAAGCCTCAGCGAGCGCGACGCTGCAGACGCTCGACGTCGAGCAGCGTGACGGCGCGTGCCTCGAGCTTGAGCCAGCCGCGTCCGGCGAAGTCGGCGAGGGCCTTGTTGACCGTCTCGCGCGAGGCGCCGACGAGCTGCGCCAGCTCCTCCTGCGTCAGGTCGTGTGCGACGAGGACGCCACCGTCGACCTGACGGCCGAAGCGGCTCGCCAGGTCGAGCAGCGCCTTGGCGACGCGGCCGGGAACGTCGGTGAAGACGAGGTCGCCGAGCGCCTCGTTGGTGCGGCGCAGGCGGCGCGCGATCGAACCGAGCAGCTTGACGGCGACCTCGGGGCGCGTCGAGACGAACTCGGTGAGCTCGGCGTGCCCGAGCCCGACGAGGTCGGTGCCGGCGACGGCGGTCGCCGTCGTCGTGCGGGCGCCCGGGTCGAAGAGGCTGAGCTCACCGAACATCTCGCCGGGGCCGAGTACGGCGAGCAGGTTCTCGCGGCCGTCGGGGGAGCGGCGGCCGAGCTTCACCTTGCCGGAGGTGATGACGTAGAGCCGATCGCCGGGCTCGCCCTCCTCGAACAGCACGTCACCACGTTCGATGCGCGCACGCGACATGCGCTGAAGAAGAGCCTGCGCATCCTCGTCGCTCAGCGCAGCGAAGAGGGGGGCCTGACGCACAACATCGATGTCCACCTCTCCATCCTGCCACGTTTCGCGTGACGGGCCGCACAGCACAGCTGTTTACTGCTGGGCGACGTGATGTGACGGCCCCCACCCACGGGCCGTCGGAGGGGGTTGTCAGCGCTGCGTTCTAGGGTGTGAGCATGAGTTCTTCCCCGTCCGTTCCGGCCGGCGACGCTGGCCCGGCGGCCTCCTCGTCAGGGCCCTCGACGTCGCCCGCGCGCAGGATGCCGCGTCGTGCTGCCGCGCGCCCCGAGACGCACACGGCGCTCGTGCGACAGGCGCGTCGCATCTACCGCACGCTGATCGCCCAGTACCCGTACGCGCGAGCCGAACTCGACTTCGAGTCGCCGCTCGAACTGCTCGTCGCCACCGTCATCTCGGCGCAGACCACCGACGTCGGCGTCAACAAGGTGACGCCGGTGCTGTTCGCGCGCTACCCCGACGCCGCGGCGCTCGCGGGCGCCGATCCGGCCGAGATGGAGGAGATCCTGCGTCCGACGGGGTTCTACCGGGCCAAGACGCGCGCCGTCATCAAGCTGAGCCATGACATCGTCGAGCGCTTCGACGGTGAGGTGCCCGGCCGGCTCGACGACCTCGTGACCCTGCCCGGCGTTGGCCGCAAGACGGCGAACGTCGTGCTCGGCAACGCGTTCGGCGTGCCCGGCATCACCGTCGACACGCACTTCGGGCGGCTCGCGCGCCGGTTTGGGTGGACGACGTCCGAAGACCCCGTCAAGGTCGAGGCCGAGGTAGGTGCGCTGTTCCCGAAGAAGGACTGGACGATGCTCAGCCACGTCGTCATCTTCCACGGCCGGCGCATCTGCCACGCCCGCCGCCCGGCTTGTGGGGTGTGCCCGGTGGCGCAGTGGTGCCCGTCGTTCGGCGAGGGGGAGATCGACGCCGATGCAGCCCGCAAGCTGCTCAAGTACGAACTGGCCGTGCCGAAGGGCGGTGAGGCCCACGTAGGCCTCCTCGTCGACGGCGCTGAACCCGACGCCTCGTTCTCGACCGGGCATCGGGGCACTCCGACCGTCCCGCGGCACTCGGGGCTCGCGTGATGACGGACGCGCCCGAGGCGCCGGCTTGGTTGCATCGCGTCCACGAGCTCGGCTCCTCGGACCGGCTGCGCGGTGCCTGGCCGTCGCCCGAGCCCGGGGCCCGTGAGTCGGCCGTCCTCATCCTCTTCGGGCCGACGGACGGCGCGATGGCGGGGCTCGAGTCGCTCGACGAGCAGGGCGGTGGGGTCGATGTCGTCCTCACTCAGCGCGCGGATGCGATGCGCACGCATGCGGGGCAGGTCTCGTTTCCCGGCGGGGGAGTCGAGCCCGACGACGCGGACGCCGTCGCCACGGCGCTGCGTGAGGCGCACGAGGAGATCGGTCTGTCGCCGGCGGGCGTCGAGGTGCTCGGAGCGCTGGCACCCGTCGCGCTGACGGTGACGAACTTCGCCGTCACGCCGGTGCTGGCGTGGTGGCAGCAGCCGTCACCGGTCGCGGCGCTCGACCCGATCGAGGTGGCACACGTCGCGCGGGTGCGCGTCAGCGACCTCATCGATCCGGCCAACCGTCACACCGCGACGCATCCGCGCGGTTTCGCCGGGCCGGCGTTCACCGTCGACGGGCTGTACGTGTGGGGTTTCACAGCGTTCCTGCTTGACGCCGTGCTCACCGCTGCGGGGCTCACCCGCGCCTGGAACACCGACGATCGCCGTCAGGTGCCGCAGCGGTTCCTGCGCTGACGTCGGCTGTCGCCTGGAGCGGTGGCGTTCCTGGGGGCGTCCAGATCGTGCGGGTATGACGAAGGCGGCCCCCCGCATGGGGAGCCGCCTTCGTCGAGCGTCCGACGCGAGCGTCAGACGTGGTGGATCACTTGGCGGGCTTGATGGCCGCGACCGTCGCCTGCGCGTTCTCGATCGTCTTCTCGGGCTTGCCCTTGATCTTCTTGAGGGCCTTGATGCCGATGAGCGCGAGCACCGCGGCGACGACGGCGAGGATGCCGGCGACGATGAGGAATCCGGCCCACGGGTTCCAGCCGAAGATGTTCGACAGGCCGTAGGCGAGGGACGTCAGCAGGAAGCCGAGCATGAAGAGTGCAAGGACGCCCGCCGCAGCGAGCATCCCGCCGCCCTTGCCGGCCTTCTGCGCATCCGCCTTGATCTCGACCTTCGCGAGGTCGATCTCACCCTTGACGATGTTCTGCAGGTCGGTGGTGGCGTCCGAGACGAGCTGACCCAGCGTGCGCTCGGTGCCTCGCGTGGTGTTGAGAGCCATGGGGTTTTCTCCTGTCAGCAGGCACTCGCTCGAGCTCGAGTGAGGTGGCCTGGCGCGTCAGACAATTCGTACTTGCCCCACAGACTACCGATTCGTGGGGTTTCGCGCCCACCGGGCCACAGGATGTGGCGTGTCGGTGGGCTGCGGGCGGGTCAGGCCGTGCTGGGGCGCTGGTAGACGTCGGGGATGCCGTCGTGGTTGTCGTCCCGCTCTTCCTCCTCGGCGAGCTGGGCGTAGACGCGGTTGCGTCGTGCCAGCACGATGCTGGCGAGCGCAGCCGACAGCAGGCTGCCGAGCAGGACGCCGATCTTGACGTGGTCGTCGGCGGAACTGCCTGATCCGAACGCGAGTTCACCGATGAGCAGGCTGACGGTGAAGCCGATGCCGCCGAGCAGGCTGAGGCCGAAGACGTCGCTCCACGTGAGGTTGTCGTCGAGTTCGGCGCGTGTGAACTTGCTGACGAGGAACGTGCTGCCGAAGATGCCGACCGCCTTGCCGAGCACGAGCCCGGCGATGACGCCGATCGTCACGGCGTCCGTCAGCGTGTCGGTGATGCTCGTGCCGACGACGGTGACGCCCGTCGAGAAGAACGCGAAGACGGGCACCGCGAAACCGGCGGAGTAGGGGTGCAGGCGCTGCTCCATGCGGTCGGCGATCGCGTGCTTGCCCTTGACCGGCACGAGCAGGCCGAGGACGACACCGGCGATCGTCGCGTGGATGCCCGAGTTGAGCACGCACACCCACGCGGCGATGGCGAGCACTCCGAGGACGACGGGGTTCTTGAGGCCCCGCTGAACGGCGACGCCGAAGAGCGCGATCGGCACGATGGCCGCGACGAGCCACGTCAGCGAGAAGCCGTGGCTGTAGAAGATCGCGATGATCGTGATGGCGATGAGGTCGTCGACGACCGCGAGGGTGAGCAGGAACGAACGCAACGCCGTCGGCAGGTGCGAGCCGATGACGGCGAGCACCGCCAGCGCGAACGCGATGTCGGTGGCCGTCGGGATCGCCCACCCCTGCGCGCCGTCGCCACCGGCATTGATAGCGGCGTAGATGAGAGCGGGGACGGCGACGCCGCACACGGCCGCGATGACGGGAACCGCCGCAGCCGAGGGGTTCTTGAGATCGCCGACGACGAACTCGTGCTTGAGCTCGAGGCCGACGACGAAGAAGAACAGTGCGAGCAGACCGTCGGCCGCCCAGTGCGCGACGGACATGTTGAGCCCGAGGAAGTGCGGGCCGATGTGCGCGTCGCGCAGCACCTCATAGCTGTGGCTCCACGGCGAGTTCGCCCACGTCAGCGCAGCCACGGCAGCCATGAGCAGCAGGACGCCACCGATGGTCTCCGTCTGGAGCAGTTCCTTGACGCGCCTCGCCTCGGGCCACGTGCCGCGGGTGAACATTCGCTTGGCCATGCGACCTGCCGTCGCGACGGGGGCTTGGTGCGCGTAGGTCTTGAAGTCCTCGAACTCCGGCGGCTCGTCACTCATCGGAGGGAGGGGGTTCTTGTTGCCGGGCATGGGCGGCTCCTCGGGGGTAGCGCTGAGCAGGGGCACCCGGTGGCTCGTGAGCACTTCTCGGGCGGCCGACCAGACTTCCCGGCACACCAATTGCTGAGAATTCTACGGGAGTTCGCCCCACGTCCGATCCGACGTCCGGTGCGCGGGACGCCCCTGCCCCCGCCAAGCAGCCCCGTCCAACTGGCCCCACCACGCGATGGCGGGTAACTCACACGCCGGCAGGCAAGTGCCCGCCTACCTGTGAGTTACCCGTCATCGTGAGCCGGTGAGCCGGTGAGCCGGTGAGCCGGTGAGCCGGAGGCGAAGAGCTACTTCTTCAACCCCGCCTGGATCTGAGCCATGACGCTCGGGTCGGCCAACGTCGTGGCGTCACCGGCTTCACGGCCCTCGGCGACATCCTTGAGCAGGCGTCGCATGATCTTGCCCGAACGCGTCTTCGGCAATTCGTCGACGACGAGCACCTGTCGCGGCTTCGCGATCGGCCCGATCTGACGACCGACGTGCGTGCGCAGCTCCTGGACGAGCTCTTCGCGGGCTGCGTCTTCGGCGTAGTTCTCCCGCGATTCTTCGCGCAGGATGACGAACGCGCAGACGGCCTGGCCGGTCGTCTCGTCCGCGGCGCCGACGACGGCGGCCTCCGCGACCGTGTCGTGGCTGACGAGCGCCGACTCGATCTCGGAGGTCGACAGGCGGTGACCGGATACGTTCATGACGTCGTCGACGCGGCCGAGCACCCAGATGTTGCCGTCCTCGTCGCGCTTCGCGCCGTCACCGGCGAAGTACATGTCGGGGAAGCGCGACCAGTACGTGTCCTCGTAACGCTGACGGTCGCCCCAGATGCCGCGCAGCATCGACGGCCACGGGTCGCGGATGACGAGGTAGCCGCTCTCGCCGTTCGGCACGCTCCTGCCCTCCTCGTCGACGACGTCGGCGGTGATGCCGGGCACGGGCGCCTGCGCCGAACCGGGCACGAGCGCCGTAACGCCGGGCAGCGGCGACATCATGATCGCGCCAGTCTCCGTCTGCCACCACGTGTCGACGATCGGGGCCTCACCCGCGCCGATGACGTCACGGAACCACATCCACGCCTCAGGGTTGATCGGCTCACCGACCGAGCCGAGCACCCGGATGCTCGACAGGTCGTACTCCTGCGGGATCTCCTCGCCCCACTTCATGCAGGTGCGGATCGCCGTCGGCGCCGTGTAGAAGATCGACACCTTCTTGTCGGCGATGATCTCCCACCAGCGACCCTGATGCGGGGTGTCGGGCGTGCCCTCGTACATGACCTGCGTCGCGCCGTTCGCGAGCGGGCCGTACGTGATGTAGCTGTGGCCGGTGATCCAGCCGACGTCGGCGGTGCACCAGTAGACGTCCGTGTCGGGGTGGACGTCGTGGACGACGGCGTTCGTGTACGCCGCCTGCGTCAGGTAGCCGCCCGAGGTGTGGAAGATGCCCTTCGGCTTCCCCGTCGTCCCCGAGGTGTAGAGGATGAACAGCGGGTGCTCCGCATCGAAGCTCTCGACCTCGACGACGGGTTCGGCTGCCTCGAGCGCCTCGTCCCACCACATGTCCTTGTCACCCATCGTGACGTCCTCGCCGGTGCGCTTGACGACGAGTACGCGCTGCACGCTCGTCTCCCCGCTGACGGCCTCGTCGACGTCCGGCTTGAGCGCGCTCGGCTTGCCCCGACGATAGCCGCCGTCAGCGGTGATGACGACCTTCGCCTCACCGTCGGCGATGCGGGTGCGCAGCGCGTCCGCCGAGAAGCCGCCGAAGACGACGGAGTGGACGGCGCCGATGCGCGCGCACGCGAGCATCGAGATGACGGCCTCGGGGATCATCGGCAGGTAGATCGCGACGCGGTCACCCGCTTCGACGCCGGCGGCGCGCAGAGCTCCGGCGGCGCGCTGCACGCGCTCGGTGAGGTCGGCGTACGTGATGGCCTGCTCGTCGCCCGGCTCGCCGACGAAGTGGATGGCAACGCGCTCGCCGTTGCCCGCCTCGACATGGCGGTCGGCGCAGTTGTAGGCGACGTTGAGCTCACCGCCGACGAACCACTTCGCGACGGGCGCGTCGGACCAGTCGAGGACCTCGTCGAAGTCCTTGCTCCAGGTGAGGCGCTCGCGGGCCTGCTTCGCCCAGAACGCGAGGCGGTCGGCGCCGGCATCTTCGCACAGCGACGCCTGGCCCACGGCCTGGGCCGTGAAGGCCTCGCTCGGGGGGAAGGGGCCGGGCGTGGGGTCGGGGGTTTCGCTCATGGCGGGCGCTCCTTGCTTCGTCTCGGACACTCCGGCGTCGGCCGCCGAGCGGGCGGGCGCCGGGCCTGCTCGCGCTCGGATCGGGGGAGGCCCCGGATCGTCGGCGCGATGAGGTGTGGATCACAGGCGTCAACCCTTTTCTATCGCATCGCCCGGGTGGCGCGTCGAGGGCGGTTCGCATACTGACGGGTAGCAAGCGTGGGGCGCTGAGTACGCTTGCGCCATGACTGCGACCGTCGACGCCGTGCGTGCCCTTGCCGACCTGCCCGAGGTGGGCGAGAGCGTCGATCGTGCCCGTGAAGCCTGCACCGAACTGCGCTGGCACAACGCGTTGCGACGGCGCATCCCGCAGGCCGCCGCCGAGTCGCGTGTGCGCGGGGCGCGGGCCAGCGCCGCGCTGGACGGCGCCGAGGTCTCCGTCGACGTCGTGCGTGAGTTGGTCGTCGGGCTGACGTCGTGGCCCGAGGAGCCCGACCCGCTCGAGCGGGCGCTGCGCGGCGCGGTGCAAGCCACCGCCGAGACGGAGCATGCCCGAGACCTCGTGCTGACGTCCCCCGCTCAGGCCCTCGCACGCCTCCACGTCGCCGTCGCGGGGTCTTCGGCGGGTGTCGATCTGCCGCCCGACGCCGTAGGACGCCCCCGTCGCGATGACGAGGTGTGCGCCGAACTCGTCGAGGTCGGAGCGCCCGTGCCGGCACTGGAACTTCCCGCGCGGCTCGGAGGGCTCTACGAACTCGTCGCGTGCCATGACAAGGCACCGGTGGCGGTGGTCGCCGCCCTCGCTCATGCCGAGATCGCGACGATGCGCCCCTTCGTGCGCGGGAACGCGATCGTGGCGCGAGGTTTCGAGCGGGCCCTCGTGCAGGCCGCCGGGCTCGACCCGACGGGAGTCTGCGTGCCCGAGGTCGGCCACCTGCGCGAGGCGAGCGCGGGATACGTCGGGGCGCTCGCGGCGTATGCGACCGGCTCCGCGGACGGGGTTCGCCTGTGGCTGACGTTCTGCGTCGGCTCGTACGAGCGGGGCGCGCGTGAAGGCATGCGCATCGCGGACGCCGTCCTCGCCGGGCGGCTCGGCGGATCATAGGCAATGGTCACCCACTCCAGGGTGGAGTCTTGGCGTAGTGTGGGTGAAGTCTCAGTAAATCAACAGGTTCCGGCTTGGATTGGCGTGCCCACCGTGACATATTGATGGAGTGCGCTCCCTTCGGGTTGAGCGCTGGCGTGCATGCCGCACCCCCAAGGGTATGCACGCATAGACAGCCCCCGTCGTCCCCCCGACGGGGGCTGTCGCTGTTCTCGGTCGGTGGGTGCAACGGGGCCGGAATCCGGCGGGCCCCGACGGAGGCGCTGAGGCCGCGGCGAGCGGGTGCGTCATCCACAGGCTGTGACGGCTACGGCCGGTTTTTGCCCTCGCCTGCAGGCTGATCCACAGGTTCGGCTCTCGCGACCTTGGCCCGGGCTGGTGCCGGCGGTGACGGTGGAGCCATGAACGCATGGGACGACGTGGGGGCGAGATTCGAACTCCCCGGGCGGCATCGAAGCCGCCGTGAAGAGCAGTCCGTCGAGTCGGCGCGGGGCGACGGAGCGCGTGATGCATGGCCGGATGGCGAGGTAGTCGCCGACGACGTCGATGATCTGGTCGGTTCGGGCGGTGGCATCGTCGGCGTCGGGGATGGGGCCCTCGAGGCCCCGCTCGTGCGTGGACGTCGCATCGCGGTCATGTGCCCCGATTCGAGCATCGACGGTGCGTGCTTCGGGGCTGCGCTCGCGGGCTATCTGGCGAAGGTCGCGGCGGGCAGCGGCTCGTCGAGACCGCCGGTGGCCCTCGTCGACGGTCAACCCGGGACGGGTGGGCTCGACGTGCTGCTCGACCTCGAGACGGCGCCCGGTGCGCGCTGGCCGGCCCTGCGTGGTGCAGGATCTCACATCGACGGTGAGCGGCTGCTCGCCGCCCTGCCGCAGCGCGACGGGGTGGCGGTGCTCAGCCACACCGCCTCTCCCGCCGTCGTCGACGAGGAGTCGAGGCGCGCGACGCACGAGGCGCTCGCCCACGTCGCGGGGGATGTCGTGCACTGCCTGGCCGCGCATCCGCTGCCACGCCCGGGAGAGTTCGACGTCATCGTGCTGCTCGTGCGCGGCACGCTCGCGTCGACGGCTGCAGCGCAGCACACGGTGCAAGCGCTCACGGAGCTCGCGCTGGACGAGCCGGGCGGCTCGGGCATCGCGCCGGTCGCGCTCGTCGCGCTCGAGACGCCGGTGCGTACGCGCTCCGTGCTCGCCGAATCGCTCGGTGCCCCGCTCGTCGCGGCCGGCCCGACGCGGTGGCGCATGAGCGCCCACTGCCCGGCCGACCTGCTCGCGGGCCGATGGCCGGGGCAGCGTGAGACGACGATGACCCGCCTCGTGCGCGACGTGTCGATGTTCGTCGCGCGCCTCGAACGGGAGCCGTCATGGGCGTAGCCGAAGGCATGTGGAAGGAGATCCACGCCGGGCGTGCACCGAGCGCGCGCTCGCTCGAATCGCTCGTGAAGCTCGACGCGCCGGTGTTCGGGCAGGAGCAGCGCGTCGCACTCGAGGCGCGCCTCGACGCCGATGTCCTCGGCGCCGGGCCGCTGCGTGAAGCCCTCGAACTGCCCGGGGTGAGCGACGTGCTCGTCAACGGCACCCGGGGTGTCTGGGTCGATCGCGGATGCGGCGTCGAACGGATCGCGCTCGACCTCGGCGGCGAGGAAGACGTGCGGCGACTCGCCGTGCGCCTCGCTGCCGCAGCGGGCCGGCGCCTCGACGACGCGAGCCCCTACGTCGACGCCGTCCTGCCCGGCGGGGTGCGACTGCATGCGGTGCTGCCGCCGCTCGTCGACCACGGCGCACACCTGAGCCTGCGTGTGCCGGGCGGCTTGCGAATCGGTCTCGGCGACCTCGTCGCCCGCGGCGCGATGGACGACGAGGTGGCCGCGCTGCTGCTCGCCCTCGTGCGGGCCAAGGTGTCCTTCGTCATCAGCGGTGGCACCGGAACGGGCAAGACCACGCTGCTCGCGGCGCTGCTGCGTCACGTGCCACACGATGAACGCCTTCTCGTCGTCGAGGACGTACGGGAGCTCGCCGTCGAACACCCGCACGTGGTGCGACTCGAGGCGCGCTCCCCGAACGTCGAAGGGGTCGGCGAGGTGCCGCTGGCAGCGCTCGTGCGGCAATCGCTGCGCATGCGGCCCGACCGCATCGTCGTCGGCGAGGTGCGCGGCGCTGAGGTGCGTGAGCTCATGACGGCGCTCAACACGGGCCACGAGGGCGGGTGCGGCACTGTCCACGCCAACGCCGCGGCCGACGTGCCCGCGCGGTTCGAAGCGCTCGGCGCCCTGGCCGGCATGAGCCCCGAAGCGGTGCGCACGCAGCTGCGACCGGCGATCAGTGTCGTCATCCATGTCGAACGCGTCGACGGCATGCGCCGCGTCGCGAGCGTCGGGGTGATGGACGGCGATCACCATGGGCTGCGGGTCGAGGCAGCCTGGCAGCGCGGTGTGCGCGCGGGTGCCTGGTCCGCTCTGTGCGACCTGGGCGGTGTGCGATGAACGTCATGACGTTGGCGCTCGCGGCCGCCGTCGCCGTCATCGCCTGGCCGGCTCGGGTGCAGGCTCTTCCGGGGGCGCCCAGACGGGCGGCGCACGGGGTGCGGCGCCTGAGCAGCAGCGATCCCGAGGCCGAATGCCTGCAGGTCGTCGACGCTCTCGTGACCGTGCTGCGCGCCGGGTCGGCCGTCACGCCGGCCCTCATCATGGCGCTCGATGGTGTGGGGGCCACCTCGGCGGGTGGGAGCGCGACGAGTGCCGGGTGGCAGCGGCTGCGTCTCGAAGCGGTGCGCGACGGTGATGTCGTGCAGGTCTGGCGCGACCTCGGACGCTTGTGGCGCAGCGCCGCGTTCGAGGAGGTCGCCGCGGCCTGGCAGCTGTCGGCGCGGCACGGATGCCCACTCGCCGACGCGATGGAGGGTGCCGCCCGCAGTGTGCGAGCACGGCGCTCGCATCGTGCGTGCGTGGACGGTGCGACGGCGGGTCCGAAGGCGAGCACGTCGGTGCTGCTGGGCCTGCCGGTGCTCGGGGTGGGCCTCGGGATGCTGCTGGGCGTCGACATGCTCGGTTGCTACAGCGGCTTCTCCGGGCTGGTGACGCTGTGGCCCGGGATTGCGCTCATGTTCGTCGGGGCGCGGTGGTCGCGTCGCATGACGGCGTCCGCGCTCAAGGCACCGACCGAGGCGGCGACGTCATGACGGTGTGGGTGCTGGTGGCGGCGAGCGCCGCTGCGATGGCGTTGTGGCCGAGTTCGACGCGGGCCGAGCGGCCCGTCCTCGTCACGAGCGACGAGAGCGACACGGCGGATCATCCGTTGGCGGTCGCCTCCTCCATCGATCTGCTCGCCCTCGCACTGGAAGGCGGGGCGCCCGCCGTCGTCGCGCTCGAGGCCGTGGGAGCGGCGCAGCGGGGAGGGCCGTCGACGGAGACGGCGTTTCGGGATGCCGGCGGGCTCGAGCTGCCGAACAGCGCAGGCTCGCCGGGGAACGCGGCCGGTGGCGTCAGTACGGTCAGCCGCGTCGCGGCGGCGCTGCGCTGGGGCGTGGACGAACGTAGCGCTTGGGCGCTCGCGCCGCCCGTCTGGCGTCCCGTCGCGACAGCCTTCGAACTGGCCGGACGTTGCGGCGCGGCGCCGAGCTCGCTGCTGCGGCAGGCGGCCGACGACCTGCGTCGCTCCGAGGCCGAACGTGTCACGCAAGCGGGCGCGAAGGCCGGCGTGCGCATCGTCCTGCCGCTCGGCTTGTGTTTTCTGCCCGCCTTCATCCTCATCGCCATCGTTCCGCTCGTGCTCGGGCTCGTGAAACTGCCCGCCTGAGCGCCCACACACTCCGTCGCCGCCGGCGCCGGGACGTCCACTCCGGACGACAACCGCACCACCTTCAAGGAGACAACCATGATCGCCACCACCCGCCGTACCCGTGACGAGCTGCTGCGCCGCTGGCGCGCCGCGAGCGAAGCCGCCGAGCACGGCATGTCGACCGCGGAGTACGCCGTCGGCACCATCGCCGCCGTCGCGTTCGCCGCTGTGCTCATCGCCATCGTCAAGTCCGACACCGTCCGATCCGCGCTCGAGGGCATCTTCTCCTCGGCACTGTCGACGCGCTGACGGCGAGGGCGACGATGACCACGCGGGCGACGGCGCTGGGGGTGGCGAGGGCGACCTCGTCGCGGGCGACGCTCACGGCGACGAGTGCTCCATCGACTCGAACGGCTCGGCCTGCGGCCGGTCGGGCGTCGACGAAGCCTGCGTCCGCGACCATGGGATGCAATCTGGCCACATGGTTGCGCCGTCGTTGGTTGGTCGACGAATCAGGCATGGCTACAGCGGAATTCGCCGTTGCGCTGCCCGCCGTGGTCGTCGTCGTCTCGCTCGTCGTCGCCCTCACGCAGTTGTTGTTGACCCATCATCGGACGTGGAACGCGGCCTCCGTCGCCGCCCGTTCGGCCGCCAGGGGTGACGGCGACGACGCCGTACGTCGCGCCGTCGCCGCGACGGGCGTACCGGCGACGTTGAGCGTCGCTCGCGACGGCGGGTGGGTGACGGTCTCGCTCGTCGCCCGCCCGCCGTCGCCCCTCGGCTGGGTGCTGCCCGATGTCACGGCCCGTGCGGTGGCCGCTCAGGAAGAGGGCCCATGATCTGGCGATCCCGACAGCCGCGTCTACCCCAGCACGGGTCGACGCGTTCGTCGCAGCCGTCCCATCTGTGGCGCCGGCTGCCGCGCGCGTGTCCACGGACGTGGTCGCGGTCGTCCGCGCAAACACAAACACCGACACCGGCAAGGTCACGGACACCTGATCCGCGCGCACCTCGGACTCCGAGCGAGCGTGGTGGTGCGAGCGTCGTCATGGTGGGCGTCGTCGGGATGCTCGTCGCGCTGTTCGCGGGTGTCGCGACGTATGCGCGCATCGCCGTCGACGCCGAGCGCGTGAGGCTCGCGGCGGATCACGCGGCGCTGGCGGGTGCGTCCGTCGTGCTCGGCGCAGCGCGCCTGCCGGCAGGGGACGCCTGCGCGGCCGCCGGGCACAGTGCTCGCCTCAACGATGCGACGCTCACGACCTGCACCGAGTTGTCGACGGGGGTGCAGGTGACGGCGCGTCGTGCCTCGGCCCTCGGGCACGAGGTGACAGCGACCGCCCGAGCCGGCGCGCCCGAAGACCACTCGGCCAGACAGACGTCGGCACCCCCGTCGCCGGTGTCAGGGCCGCACTCGACGGGTCGACAACCGGCCTCAGCCGCCCGCGAGGCGACGCGAGTCGTCGTCAGGCGCGTCGGCGAGGACGCACTCGAGCAGCGTGAGGGCGCCGGCCTTGTCGAGCGGGGAGTTGCCGTTGCCGCACTTGGGCGACTGGATACAGGCCGGGCAGCCGTGTTCGCAGCCACAGGAGGCGATGGCGTCCTGTGTGGCGCGCAGCCACGTCGCCGCCCGTTCGTAGGCGCGCTCGGCAAAACCCGAGCCGCCGGGCAGGGCGTCGTAGACGACGACGGTGGGCATGTCCGTGTCGGGGTGCAGCGCGGTCGAGACGCCACCGACGTCCCACCGGTCTCCCTGCGCGACGAGCGAGATCAGCCCGATCGAGCAGTGCTCGGCCGCGTGCAGAGCCCCGGGCGCGCTCTCTGGTGTCACGCCGGCGTCGAGCAGGTGCTCCTCGGGAACCGTCCACCACACACCCTTCGTCATGAGGGTGCGCTCGGGCAGATCGAGCGGGTGCTCACCGATGACCTCGCCCGAGGGCAGCCGTCGCAGAAAGCTCGTCACCTGCGTGCGCACCCGAATGGTGCCGTAGTGGACGCCGACGGCACCCCATGTCTGCGACCGATCCTCCTCGAGGATGTCGAACGAGCTGACGGAGCGAGCCGCCGTCGACCACCCCGGGTTGCCGCGCACGACGTGCGCGCTGCCGTCGTCGAGGTCGAGGGACGTCACGACGAACGTGCGCCCTTGATGGACGTACACCGCGCCCGCGAAGACGCTCGAGTGGACGCGCTCCCCGTCGACCGTGCCGAGCACGGCCCCGGTGCGCGACTCGACGATGCGCACGTCACTGCCGCCGTCGCCCCGCAACGAGACGTGGTCGCCGGGCCGGTCGTCGCGCGCCCAGTACCAGCCGCTCGGACGCCGACGCAGGACGCGCTGGGCGACGAGCGCCTCGACGAGCGGCCACATGCCCGCGCCGAAGAGAGCCTCGTCGGCGGCCGTCAGGGGCAGTTCGGCAGCGGCGCTCGCGAGCTGCGGCCCGAGCACGTACGGGTTGCTCGGATCGACGACGGTCGCCTCGACCGGGCGGTCGAAGAACACATCGGGATGATGGACGAGATAGGTGTCGAGCGGATCGTCGGCGGCGACGAAGACGGCGAGCGCGTCACGCCCCGAGCGCCCCGCCCGCCCGCTCTGCTGACGCAGCGACGCGACCGTCCCCGGCCACCCGGCGAGCAGGACGGCGTCGAGGCCGCTGACGTCGATGCCGAGCTCGAGCGCGCTCGTGGCGGCCACCCCGGCGAGGGTGCCGTCGCGCAGCCCGCGTTCGACGGTGCGGCGTTCCTCGGGCAGGTAACCCCCGCGATAGGCAGCGACGAGGTCGGGGTCGAACCCGTGGTTCCACAGGCGGTTTCGCGCCATGTCGGCCATCACCTCGACACCCACACGTGAGCGCGCGAACGCGAGCGTCTGCACGCCGCGCCCGACCAGTTCGCCGAACAAGTCGGCCGTTTCGGCGACGGCACTACGACGCCCGAGGTCTTCGACTGTGAGGCCATCGTCCGCGCCGCCTTCCTGGGCGGCGCCACGATCCTGGGCAGAGCCAGGAGCAGCCTGGGCCGCGTCGCCATCCCGCGCGGCGTCGCCATCCTCGTCGCTCATCGCATCTGTGGCTGCCGCCACGGCCTCACCCATGGCCTCTGCCGCGCCCAGGGGCGGGCCGGGCTCCCACAGCGCGAACGTCAGGGCTGGGCTCGGCGAGCCGTCGTCGGTGACGGCGTCGACGTCGAGGCCTGTCAGAGCGCGGGCGTGTGCGGCGGGTTCACCGGAGGTCGCGGAGGCGAGCACGAACGTCGGGTGGCTGCCGTAGCGCGCGGCGACACGGCGCAGACGTCGGATGACGCCGGCCGTGTGGGCGCCGAACACGCCGCGATAGACATGGCACTCGTCGATGACCACGAGGCGCAGCGAGCGCCAGAAGATCGACCAGCGTTCGTGAGCGGGCAGCATCGAGTGGTGGAGCAGATCCGGGTTGGTCAGGATGATGCCGGCGTGGTCGCGGATCCAGCGTCGCTCGTCCGGGGGAGTGTCACCGTCGAGCGTCGCGATGCGTGCGCCCGGGATGGCGAGGGCGTCGAGGCGCGCGCGTTGGTCGGCGGCGAGCGCCTTCGTGGGCGAGAGGTAGAGCGTCGTGGCTCCGCGGATCGCCGCGAGCGCGCTGACGGGCGGGTCGCCGGGGCGGCGCGCGAAGTCGGCGCCGTCGACGGCAGCCGTCAGCATCGGCACCTGGTAGGCGAGCGACTTGCCCGAGGCGGTTCCGGTCGCGACGACGACGTGGCGGCGCTCGAACACGGCGTCGAGTGCGGTTCGTTGATGCGACCACAGGTGGTGGATTCCCTTGCCCTCGAACGCAGCTCGAACCACAGGCGCTACCGCGTCGGGCCACTCGGCGAGCGAGGCCTCACGGGCGGGGCGCGTGCGCACGTGGGTGACACCACCGGTGCCGGCGTCACGCAGCGCGTCGAGCCATTGCTCGGGGCCCGCACCGTCAGTGCGCGTGACTGCAGAACTCATGCGCACCCTCCACCCTGGATCTCAGCTCGAAGGAGATGAATGTGAAATCAACTTGCATTGACTTTTCGGCTTCCTGTGACAAAACTGAATCCCCAGAGAGCAGGCCTCGCCTGCGCCAGGATGAACCGTCGAGCAGCAGGAGCCCGGGCCGCGTGGAACTCAGAGTGAACCTTCGCCGGGACGACGGCATCGCCGTCATCGCCTTCGCCGGGGAGGTCGACGTGTACACCGCCCCCGTTCTGCGGGACGCCATCTCGAAGGTACTCGCCGCCGGTGACAAGGCGATGGTCGTCGACATGAGCGAGGTGAGCTTCCTCGATTCGACCGGCCTCGGTGTGCTCGTGGGCCGCCTCAAGGCCGTACGGATGCTCGAGGGGGTCATGCGGGTCGTCATCACCAATCCCCGGGTGCTCCGCAACTTCCAGATCACCGGCCTCGAGAAGATCTTCACCATCGATTCCACCGCCGCTGACGCCGTCGCGGCGGTCAAGGCGGGCGCCTGACGCTCCGCCGGCGCGCGCCGGTCCTCATGGGGTCGGCGGCTTGCACCACGTCAACGTCATACTGGGGTCATGTCTTCCCCGGCCCCTCACGTCGACGATTCCACGCGCGATCAGCTCGCCGCTCTGCGCGCTGACCTCGCTGCGGCGCCCTACACCGTCGAGGCGGTCGCCGACGTCCTCGGCCCGAGTGCGTCGGCCGCGCTGCACCGCGAACAGCCGACGGCTGCTCGCCGCATCCTGGCCGACGACGACAGTCCTGTCGCGACGATGGTGGCACTGTTCACGCTCGGTGGGCGCATGAGCCCGGCGCTGATCGAGGCGGCCTTCCCCGCCGCGGGGGTCGACGGTCTCACGGCGCTCGGGCTGCTCGCCGACGACGACACCCTCGAGCAGATGCGCGGAGACGGGGACGACCGCATTCTCGTCGCTACGTGCGACCTGCGCCCGTACGGCGACGAGACGTCGTCATGGTGGCTGGCATCGGATCTCTCGGAGATCGCGACGGGCCAGGTGCTCGAACCCGATCATGTGCTCGGCATCGGTGGCGCGTCGACGACCCTCGCAAGATGGACCCCGCGACGCACCGTCCGCAGCGCCCTCGACCTCGGCACCGGCTGCGGTGTTCAGGCCGCGCACCTCGCGGGCCACGTCGAGCACATCGTCGCCTCGGACCTCGCGACACGCGCGCTCGCCTTCGTCTGCTTCAACGCCGCCCTCAACGATCTCGACGTCGAGGTGCTCGCCGGTTCGATGCTCGAACCGGTCGCCGGCCGCCGATTCGACCTCATCGTGAGCAACCCGCCGTTCGTCATCACGCCGCGTCGCCCCGGCATGCCCGAGTACGAGTACCGCGACGGCGGTGCGGTGGGTGACGCCGTCGTGCGCAACCTGGTTCGCGACGTCGGCGCCCACCTCGAACCCGGTGGTGTCGCACAGTTCCTCGGCAACTGGGAGATGCGCGACGGCGAGACGTTCGAAGACGTCTGGGAGCGATGGCTCGACGGCGTCGACCTCGATGCGCTCGTGGTGCAGCGCGAGGTGCAGGATCCGTGTGAGTACGCCGAACTGTGGGCGCGTGACGGTGGCGCGCCCGTCGGGTCGCCCGAGTACGACGCCATGTACTCGGCCTGGCTCGACGACTTCGCGGCGCGCGGCGTCGAGCGCATCGGCTTCGGCATCATCACACTCCAGAGGCCGGCCGAACCCCGTCCCCGGTTCACCGATCTGCTCGACGAGCGCGGCTCTGTCGCCACCGCCATGGGCCCGACGATCGACGCAGGTCTCGCCGCGCGGGCGTGGATGGCGCGTGTCGGAGACGACGCGGTGCTCGACTCGTTCTGGCAGGCCGCGCCGGACGTCACGGAGGAGCGTCACACGAAACCCGGAGCGAGCGACCCGAGCGTCATCATGATCCGTCAGGGCGGCGGGTTCGGCATGTCGATCCAAGCCGACACCGTGCTCGCCGCGTTCCTGTCGGTCTGCGACGGATCGATGACGGCGCGCACGGCGCTGGAGGCCATCGCAACGCTCGTCGACGTGCCCGCTGACGACGCCGTCCGCGGCACGCTGCCGCTGCTGAAGCGCCTCGTCGCCAACGGTTTCCTCACCCGCGTCGAGCGCTGAGCACTTCTGCGATCCCTGTCCCCTTCTGCGCTTTTCGTCCACATTCGAATGTGGACGAAAAGCGCAGAAGGGTACGTAGATCGCAGTTGGGTACGGCCGGGGCGTCAGGCCAGCTGCCAGCTGCGCTTGCTCAGGCCGTACCAGAAACCGTCGACGGTGGTCTGCGCTGACGCCGACGCAGCTCCGTCCGGGTTGGCGGCGCCGAGCGCGACGTAGAGCGGTGCCCAGTGCTCGGTGCGCGGGTGCGCCTCATGGGCGGCGGGGGCCTTCGTCATGAAGTCGAACAGCGCGTCGAGGTCGCCGCTCGCCATCGTCTCGGCGGCCCAGTGGTCGAACTCCGACGACGGCGCTGGCGGGGCGCCGTCAGCGTCACCACTCGGACGGAACCACCGCAGGTTGTGGGTCGTGAACCCGGAACCGATGATGAGCGTCCCCTCGTCGCGCAGCGGCGCGAGCTTGCGGCCCAGCTCGAACAGCTCGACGGGGTCGAGCGTCGGCATCGACATCTGCAGGACGGGCACGTCGGCGTCGGGGAACATCTCGACGAGGGGGACGTAGGCGCCGTGGTCGAGACCGCGTGATGGGTCCTGGTGCACGGGCCGCTCGGGTGTGCCGACGAGGCGGGCCACCGATTCGGCGAGTTCGGGCGCGGCGGGCGCGTCGTACGTCACCTCGTAGTACTTCTGCGGGAATCCCCAGAAGTCGTAGGTGAGCCCGGCGCCGCTCGTCGACGACACCGTGACGGGCGCGTTCTCCCAGTGCGCCGAGACCATGAGGATCTGCTTCGGCTTGGGCAGTTCCTTGCCCCAGGCGGCCAGTTCGGCGGTCCAGGTCGCATCGTCCGCGAGGGGCGGCGCGCCGTGGCTGAGATAGGTGACGGGGAGTCGGTCGTCGGTGGCCTGTGTCGAGGTGCTCATACTGACGAAACTAGTTGACGTATCAACTTTATTCCAGTGGGTTCCTCGAGTAGCCGGAACACCGCTCTCGGCCGTCCTCGACATTCCGCTCCGCCCTCGGGCGTCGGTGCAGGGCAGCGCTGTGGGTGCGGGGCCGGGGCGGCGTCACGCGGCCGGACCCGTCACGTCTGGGTCGCGGTGCCCCTCCCGCGTCGCGACGGAGGTGCTCCCGCTGCCCCACGACCGGCTGTCGGTCCCGTCGGGTACGGTCTAGACGACCGCACGCGAAGGCGACGACGAATCCGTGGCCCGTGCGCGAACCGAAGGAGCACCCCAGTGGCGTCAGGCAAGAAACTCGTCATCGTCGAATCGCCCTCGAAGGGCAACAAGATCGCGTCTTATCTGGGCAGCGACTACGTCGTCGATGCCAGCGTCGGGCACATCCGTGACCTGCCGACGCCGAGCGAGATGCCGGCCGACATGAAGAAGGGCCCGTACGGCAAGTTCGCCGTCGACGTCGACAACGGTTTCGCGCCGTACTACGTCGTCGACGCGAACAAGAAGAAGAAGGTCGCCGAGCTCAAGCGCGCTCTGAAGGACGCCGACGAGCTCTACCTCGCCACCGATGAGGACCGCGAGGGCGAGGCCATCGCGTGGCACCTGCTCGAGACGCTGAAGCCGAAGGTGCCGGTCAAGCGCATGGTCTTCCACGAGGTGACGAAGGAAGCCATCCAGCGCGCCGTCAATGACACGCGCGAGCTCGACATGCAGATGGTCAACGCGCAGGAGACGCGCCGCATCCTCGACCGTCTCTATGGCTACGAGGTGTCGCCGGTGCTGTGGCGCAAGGTGCGTGCGGGCCTGTCGGCAGGGCGTGTGCAGTCGGTCGCGACGCGCATGGTCGTCGAGCGTGAGCGGGAGCGCATGGCGTTCCGCGCCGCGTCGTACTGGGACGTCGAGGGCGAGTTCGAGGCGAAGTCGAGCCAGGCGTTCACCGCCAAGCTGACGGGCGTCGACGGCGAGCGGGTCGCCTCCGGCCGCGACTTCGGCGACGACGGGCGCCTCAAGAGCTCGGGCGTGCGCCACCTCGACGGTGCGGCGGCCGAGAAGATCGCTGAGGCGACGCGAGCCGGCCACGCCGAGGTCAGTGCCGTCAGCGAGAAGCCGTACTCGCGCAAGCCGAGCGCGCCGTTCATCACCTCGACGCTGCAGCAGGAGGCCAGCCGCAAGCTGCGTCTGGGCTCGAAGGACACGATGCGCGTCGCGCAGCGCCTGTACGAGAACGGCTACATCACGTACATGCGTACCGACTCGGTGGCCCTGTCCGAGCAGGCCATCAGCGCCGCGCGTCAGCAGGCGCGCGACCTGTACGGCGCCGAATACGTGCCGGACGCTCCCCGCCGTTACGCGGGCAAGTCGAAGAACGCGCAGGAGGCGCACGAGGCGATCCGCCCGGCCGGTGATCGCTTCCGCACGCCCGCCCAGGTCGCCGGTGAGCTGCGCGGCACCGAGTTCGCGTTGTACGAGCTGATCTGGAAGCGCACCGTCGCCTCGCAGATGGCGGACGCGAAGGGTTCGACGGCGTCGGTCAAGGTCGCCGTCGGCATCGAGAGCTCGGGTATCGCCAAGCGCGCCGAGTACTCGGCGAGCGGCACCGTCATCACATTCCGGGGCTTTCTCGCCGCCTACGAGGAGGGCCGCGACGCCGATCGTTACTCGAACGATGACGGCGAACGTCGCCTGCCCAAGCTGTCCGAGGGTGTCGGCCTCGACGTGCTGCGCGCCGAGGCGTTGGGGCACGAGACGTCGCCGCCCGCGCGTTACACCGAGGCGACGCTGACGAAGGCACTCGAGGAGCGCGGCATCGGCCGCCCGTCGACGTACGCCGCGACGGTCGGCACGATCCAGGATCGCG
Source organism: Dermacoccus sp. BD5 (assembly GCF_044878485.1). Classification (NCBI taxonomy): domain Bacteria; kingdom Bacillati; phylum Actinomycetota; class Actinomycetes; order Micrococcales; family Dermacoccaceae; genus Dermacoccus; species Dermacoccus sp. BD5. The sequence continues at coordinate 136,529 of NZ_JANJER010000004.1, forward strand.
GGTATGTGCGAACGCGCGGCAGCGCGCTCATCCCGACATGGCTCGCGTTCGCGGTGACGAACCTGCTCGAGACGCACTTCCCCAGCCTCGTCGACTACGACTTCACCGCCTCGATGGAGGAGGGGCTCGACCGCATCGCCGCCGGTGACGAGGAGCGCGCGGCCTGGCTCACGCGCTTCTACTTCGGCGACGAGGGTGAGTCGGCCGAGGGCCTCAAGCAACTCGTCGACGACCTCGGCGACATCGACGCACGCGGAATCTCCACCATTCCGATCGGCGAGGGTCTCGTCGTGCGCGTCGGGCGGTACGGGCCGTACGTCGAGGAGGAGGTGCCGAACGGCATCGATCCGGCGACGGGTGAGGTCAAGGAGGGCTTCGACCCCGAGAAGGTCGGCGAGAAGCCGCGGCGCGCGTCGATCACGGACGACATCGCGCCCGACGAGATGACGCCTGCGAAGATCCGCGAGCTGCTCGACGCCTCCGACGACGACGGCCGCGTCCTCGGCACCGACCCCGAGTCGGGCCACGAGATCGTCGCCAAGTCGGGACGCTACGGCCCGTACGTCACCGAGGTGCTGCCGGAGGTGACGCCTGCCGACGGTGAGAAGCCGAAGAAGAAGGCGGCGAAGCCGAAGCCGCGCACGGCGTCGCTGTTCAAGGACATGGATCTCGCGACGATCGAGCTCGACACCGCCCTCAAGCTGCTATCGCTGCCGCGCGTCGTCGGCGTCGTCGAAGAGAAGGCGACGGCCGAAGACGGCACGGAGACGACGAAGCAGGTCGAGATCACCGCGCAGAACGGGCGCTACGGGCCGTACCTGAAGAAGGGCACCGACTCGCGCTCGCTCGAGAACGAGGCGCAGCTGTTCACGATCACGCTCGAGGAGGCCGAGGCGATCTACGCCCAGCCGAAGCAACGTGGCCGCGCCGCCGCGAAGCCGCCGCTCAAGGAGTTCGGCGCCGACCCGACGTCCGGCAAGCCCGTCGTCGTCAAGGACGGCCGCTTCGGCGAGTACGTCACCGACGGCGAGACCAACGCGACGCTGCGCAAGGACGACGACGTCGAGACACTGACGGCCGAGCGGGCTTACGAGCTGCTCGCCGAGAAGCGCGCCAAGGGCCCCTCGACGCGCAAGAAGGCCGCCAAGAAGTCGACGAAGAAGGCTGCGACGAAGAAGACCGCCGCCAAGAAGACGACGACGAAGAAGACCGCTGCGAAAAAGACGACGGCCAAGAAGGCCTGACGACTCGCAGCAGCGTCATGACGCCCCGGTTCGAGTGTTGCTCGAGCTGGGGCATCGTCTGTCAGCGGATGAACGCGTCGAACGCGGCGATGCTCGCGTCGCATGCGGCGGCGTCACCGTCAGGGGTGGCGAGGTCGGTGAAGAGGTGGCCTTCGCCGGGTACGACGACGTCGTCGAACGGCGCGCCCGAGGTGGTGACGGCGTCGCGCAGCGCGGTGACGTCGGGTTCGCTGATGAACGGGTCGACGGCATGGCGATGCACCTGGACGGGGACGCCGTTCCATGTCCCGTCGCGCGGCGCCTCGACGTTGTGCAGGAGCACAGCGGCACGCGCGTCGGGTCGCTTCGCCGCGAACGCCTGAGCGAAGAACGCGCCGAGCGAGAAACCGGCGAGGACGGCGTCGGCCGGCGCGTCGTGGAGGGAGGTGCGCGCACGATCCATGAGGGCGCGAACGCCGACGGCGTCGCGGTGGGCGAGCCCGTTGTCGGTCGAGTCGAACACGCGCCTGTCGTAGTAGTCGGGGGTGACGACGACGTGGCCGAGCCCGCGCAGGGCGTCAGCGAAGTCGAGGACGGCCGTGCGCAGGCCGAGCGCTGAGTGGAACAGGACGATGTGAGCCATGGTCCCAGTGTCGTTCTTGAACGTGTTCAAAACACGGGAGGATGGGTGAGAGATGCGGCGCCGATGGGCGCGGCAGGGCGACTGGGAGAGGCATCGTGGCGAAGATGCTCGGCGGAGGAATGACGGGGGCGGGCGCGTCGAGCGCCGGCTCGCTTTCGGGGTCGCGAACGTCCGTGTGGCACACGGGCGGGCGGGCCGCCGTCATCGGTGTGGGGTCGGTGGCAGCGGGCTTCGCGGTGTCGTTGATCGCCGTCGCTGTCACTTGGATCGGCGGTCCAGCGGATACCTCCTCGCCCGCGAACTGGTTGAGTGACGCCGGGCTGGCGCTGGCGCTGCCGTGCGCCGTCATTGCGTGGGGCCTCGCGGCCTGGTCGCTGCACCTGACGCGGGGGCTCACGATGGGTGCGCGGCAGTTCTCGCTCGTGCTGTGGGGCGCGGCGACGCCGTGCGTCTACGGCTTTCTCGCGATGCTCTCGTTCGGTGTGTTCGGTGGCGACTGGGCCGGTGGCGGGCTCTTCTGGTCGGCGACGACCCTGATCGGCTTCTGCATCTGGTTCGTCACGTTGACGCCGATGTTCATCATGCTCATCGCACGGCCTCTGCTCTCGCGCGACCCGGCGACGGTGCCCGCCTCGCCCGGGGCCGCTGCAGTGAACGGTCGTGACGAGCGCGACGAGGACATCGAAACCGGGATGATCGGCGCGCGCGCCTCCCTGCGAGAGGTCTTTCGGCGCGAACCTTGACCCTGACGTGACGTGAGGCGATGGAGTGGGGTCATGACCGACGAACTGACGGTGGGGCAGGTGGCGGCACGTTTCGGCGTCACCGTCCGCACGCTGCATCACTACGACGCGATCGGGCTCGTGCGGCCGAGCGAACGTGGCTGGAACGGATACCGGCTGTACACGCCGGCGGACGTGCAACGCCTCGCTCGGGCCGTGCTGCCGGCGGGCGTGGACCGCTGCCCGACTTTTGTGCGTCTGCACGAGGAATGTGCCGCATATTCCTCGTGAAGACGCACAAAAGTCGCGCAGCTAGCAGGCGGCGCTTGTCGCGACCCCGTGCGGTGGCCCAGCGACGCTCCCCAGCAGGCGATTTCCGCGAGTTTCCGGGGTTGTCGGACGCACTGGGTAGGGTGAGCGCCATGCCCGACGACCTGCGCCTCGACGTCGAAACGCTGCGCGCCTCGAGTGACGTCATCAGCGACGCCACGACCGACGCCGTCGCCGATGTCGACGCCAACACCAAGGGCGCACCACGCGCCAACACCGCAGCCGGCGACGAGGTCGCGGCCGAGGCTGCCGCGCACGGGCTGTTCGTCACGTTCGAAGGTGGTGACGGCGCGGGCAAGACGACGCAGATCGAGCGTGCCGCTGCGTGGCTGCGTGAACTGGGCCGTGAGGTCGTCATCACGCGTGAACCGGGCGGTACCCCGCTGGGCGTGGAGATCAGGCGGCTCCTGCTCCATGGCGACGACGTCGCGTCGCGCGCCGAGGCCCTGCTCTACGCCGCCGACCGGGCGCACCACGTCGAGACGCTCGTGCGACCGGCCCTCGCGCGCGGTGCGGTAGTGCTGCAGGATCGCTACATCGACTCCTCGATCGCCTACCAGGGCGCCGGTCGTGCACTGGCCGCCGACGACGTCGAGTCCATCTCGCGCTGGGCGACACGCGGGCTGACGCCGGACGTCACGGTGCTCATCGACGTCTCGCCCGAGGTCGCGCGCGAACGTCGCGGCGCACGCGGTGCCGAAGACAGGCTCGAACGCGAGGCCGACGACTTCCACACCCGCGTGCGCGAGCACTTCCTCCGCCTCGCCGCGCGCGACGAGGCGCGCTACCTCGTCCTCGACGCCGGGCGTTCGCGCGACGACCTCACCGCCGCCGTCCGCACACGACTCGAGCAGGTCCTCGACGGCGGGCATGGCACACCGCGATCAGCCGCCGACCAAGCGGGGCGTCATGACTGACGTCGCCACGACCCGCCGGGTGCCGGGCGTCGGCGAGGGCGTGTGGCGTGATCTCGTCGGTCAACAGGAGGCGGTGCGCACGCTGAGCGAGGCCGTCGGGGACGCCCGTCGCATGACGCATGCGTGGCTCATCACCGGCCCGCCCGGCTCGGGCCGTTCCAACGCGGCTCGCTCGTTCGCTGCCGCGCTCGAGTGCCCGCAGGGCGGGTGCGGGGAGTGTCGCGAGTGCCGGACGACGATCGACGGCTCCCACGCCGACGTGCAGATCGTCTCGACGAGCGGCCTCACGATCCAGGTGCGCGAAGCGCGCGATCTGGCGTTGCAGGCGCAGTCGTCGCCGACGGTCGGGCGCTGGCGCGTCATCGTCATCGAGGACGCCGACCGTCTCACCGAACGCGCCGCCGACGCGCTGCTCAAGGCGCTCGAGGAGCCCGTCCCGCGCACCGTGTGGCTGCTGTGCGCGCCGAGCGTCGAGGACGTCATCGTGACGATCCGCAGCCGTTCGCGCCACGTCCGCCTGCGCATCCCGCCGCCTGACGACGTCGCCGAACTGCTCGTGCGCCGCGACGGCGTCGACCCCGCCATGGCGGCGTACGCGGCGCGCGCGGCGCAGTCGCACATCGGCATCGCGCGGCGCCTGGCGCGTGACGAGGGGGCGCGCATCCGGCGGCGCGAGACGATCCTGCTCGCGCTGCGCATCCGCGGGCTCGGCGACGCGATGAAGGCGGCAGCCGATCTCGCCTCGATCGCCGAAGACGAATCGGGCGCATCGTCGGGGGAGCGCAACGCCGCCGAGAAGGCCAAGCTGATGGAGCAGCTCGGCGCCGACCCGAGCGCGCGCACGCAGCCGCCGCACGTGCGCTCGGCGATCAACCAGCTCGAGAAGGAGCAGAAGACGCGGGCGACGCGCTTCGGGCGTGACGTCATCGACCGCGCCCTCGTCGATCTCGCCTCGATGTACCGCGACGCGCTCGTCGTGCGCTGGGGCGATCCGGTGCCGCTCGTCAACGCCGACATCGTCGACGACGTCGGCCGGCTCGCGCGCGCGTTCACTCCCGAAGGTCTGCTGCTCGCGCTCGACGCCATCAGCACCGCGCGTGAGCGCATCGCCGCCAACGTCCCCCCGCTGTTGGTCCTCGAAGCCATGTGCATCTCGCTCGAACTGCCCTCATGAGGCAGCCGGATAGGAGTCGCCCCGTGAAGAACATCGCGCGTTCGCGCCTGACGCAGGTGGCCGCGCTCGCGGCTGCGTCGATGCTCGCCGTCGGTGGGTGCAGCACGTCGTCTCCCACCTCGTCGGCGTCGTCGGACTCATCGGGCGGCGGCGCTGCGTCCGCCTCGTCGGCCGCGGGAGCGGCCGCGACCGGTCCGCTCAGTGCGTTCTACACGCAGAAGCTCGACTGGAAGAGCTGCGACGAGGGTGAGTGCGCGAAGCTGCGCGTGCCCATCGACTACGCGAAGCCGAGCGGCCCGAGCATCGAGGTCGCCGTCAACCGCATGAGGGCGACGGGGACGAAGAAAGGCTCACTTGTCGTCAACCCCGGCGGCCCCGGTGGCTCGGGCGTCGACTATGCCGCGGCGGCCGACCAGATCGTCAGCAAGTCGGTGCGCGAGAGCTACGAAATCGTCGGGTTCGACCCGCGCGGTGTGCAGCGTTCGGCCGCGATCACGTGCGTCGACGACGCGACGCTCGATCAGTTCATGGGCTCCGACCCCTCGCCCGATGACAAGAGCGAGCAGAACGCGCTGCTGGCGGGCGACAAGAAGTTCGCCGATGCGTGCAAGAAGAACGCCGGCCCGCTGCTCGGCCACGTCAGCACCGAAGAGGTCGCGAAGGACATGGACGTCCTGCGCGCGGCTCTCGGCGAGCAGAAGTTGAACTTCCTCGGCAAGTCGTACGGCACGATGCTGGGCGCGACGTACGCGGACCTTTTCGCGAAGAAGGTCGGGCGCATGGTGCTCGACGGCGTCCTGCCGCCCGATCTGTCGATGCAGCAGATCAACGAGGGGCAGGCGACCGGCTTCGAGAAGGCGCTCGATGCCTACCTGGCCGACTGCGCCTCGGGCGGCAAGTGCCCGCTCGGGTCCGACGCCGCGTCCGCGAAGAAGAAGCTGCAGACGTGGCTCGCCGGTCTCGACGCCAAACCCATCAAGGCGAGCGGCGACAAGCGCCTCAGCACCCTGACGGAGGGCTGGGCGATCAACGGCATCGCCGCGTCGCTCTACAACCAGGCGCAGTGGGGCGACCTGACGGAGGCGTTGCGCAGCGCCCTCGAGGGCGATGGTACGCAGCTGCTCAACGCCGGCAAGAGCTACGCGGAGCGCAACGATGACGGCACCTACCGAAGCAACGTCATGCAGGTCATCAATGCCGTGACGTGCCTTGATCGCCCCGCCCCGGCCGGCGGCGTGGCCGCGTACGAGAAGGACGCGGACGCGTTCTCGAAGAAGGCGCCGACGTGGGGTCGGCAGATGGCGTGGGCCGGCGCGGTGTGCGCCGACTGGCCGGTCAAGGCCACGGGTAAACCCCACGAGGTGAAGGCGTCCGGGTCGGCGCCGATCGTCGTCGTCGGGACGACCCGTGACCCCGCGACGCCGTACGAGTGGAGCGAACGCCTCGCCGGTGAACTGCAGAACAGCCGTTTCATCAGCTACGACGGTGACGGCCACACCGCCTACGGGCGCGGCTCCCAGTGCGTCGACGATGCCGTCGACCATTACCTCGTCGACGGCTCCGAACCTGCGAAGAAGACCACCTGCTGAATCGGGCTGACGGCGAACTGGCCGCGTCCTACGCCGTGCGCACCGAGCCGCCGTAGGCGCCCAGCCATGGGGAGGCGCTGCGGCTGCTGGGGTTGGTGCCCCCTGGGGGCAGCGAGCGGCGCGGGATTGGCGCCCCCCGCGCCGCTCGTGTAAAGTTTTGCCTCGCTGCCGGAGATATCCGATCAGCGGTTGCCGCTTTAGCTCAGTCGGCCAGAGCGTCTCACTCGTAATGAGAAGGTCGTCGGTTCGATTCCGACAAGCGGCTCCGAAGAAAGGCCCCCGAAGATTCGGGGGCCTTTCGCGTGCCCGGGCCCGGCCGACGATACGGCCCGCCCACGACAGGCACCGCCACCGCGGCGAGCGCCGTGCCGTCCGTCGCAGGTCAGTGCTCGAAGTCGTCGTCGCGGAACTCGCCGTCGGGGCGCACGTCGTCGCGGGCGAGGTCGTTCTCGCGACCGCGGAGTTCGACGCGGCGGATCTTGCCCGAGATCGTCTTGGGCAGTTCGGCGAACTCGAGTCGGCGCACGCGCTGCCACGGCGCGAGGCGCTCGCGGGCGAAGGTGAAGATGCTCTCGGCGGTCGCCGCGTCCGGCGAACTGCCTTCGACGAGAACGAGATACGCCTTCGGGACGGCGAGTCGCACGGCGTCGGGTGAGGGCACGATCGCCGCTTCGGCGACGGCAGGGTGCTCGATGAGCACCGACTCCAGCTCGAACGGGCTGATCTTGTAGTCGCTCGCCTTGAACACGTCGTCGGTGCGCCCGATGTAGCTGATGTGCCCCTCGTCGTCGATCGCGGCGACGTCGCCCGTGTGGTAGAAACCGCCCGCCATCGCGTCGGTGTTGCGGGCCTCGTCGCCGAGGTAACCCGTCATGAGTGGCAGGGGGTGGGCGGCGAGGTCGAGGCAGATCTCGCCCTCACCGGCGCCGTCGAGCCGTTCGCCGCTCAGCGGGTCGACGATGACGACGGGCACGCCCGGCAGCGGGCGCCCCATCGACCCGGGCTTCACCACCGAGCCGGGCGTGTTGCCGACGGCGGCCGTCATCTCAGTCTGGCCGTAGCCGTCGCGGATCGTCAGGCCCCACGCGCGTTCGATCTGCGTGATGACCTCCGGGTTGAGCGGTTCACCCGCGCCGATGAGTTCGCGCAGCGCGCCGCGCCCACCGGTCAGGTCGGCGTTGATGAGCATGCGCCACACCGTCGGCGGCGCGCAGAACGTGGTCACCTCGCGGGCACGCAGTTGCTGCAGCAGGGCGGAGGGGGAGAAACGCGTGTAGTTGTAGACGAAGATCGTCGCCTCGGCGATCCACGGCGCGAAGAAGCACGACCAGGCGTGCTTCGCCCATCCCGGGCTCGAGAGGTTGAGGTGGACGTCACCGGGGCGCAGACCGAGCCAGTACATCGTCGACAGGTGACCGATCGGGTAGGAGGCCTGTGTGTGCTCGACGAGCTTGGGGCGGCTCGTCGTGCCGGAGGTGAAGTAGTACAGCAGCGGATCGCTCGGTGCGGTGCCCGGGTGCTCGGTCGGCGCCACATCACCGACGCGGCGATACGCCCCGTGCAGGTCGGACCACCCGTCCGCGGCGCCGACGCTGAGCCGCGTGTACTCGCCCGGCACGCCCGAGAACTTGTCGACGTCGCCCGCGTTGGCGACGACGTGCCGCACCCCGCCGCGCGCGATGCGGTCGCGCAGATCGGCGGGCCCGACGGCCGTCGTCGTCGGCATGATGATCGCGCCTAGCTTCATGACGGCGAGCATGAGATCCCACAGTTCGATCTGGTTGCCGAGCATGAGGACGACGGGGTCACCGCGCTTCACGCCCTGCTCTGCGAGCCACGTGGCGACGGCGTCGGAGCGGCGCGCCATCTCGTCGTACGTCACCTCAAGCGACGAGCCGTCCTCCTCGACGATGACGATGGCTGTGCGGTGGTTGCCGCGCGCGACGGCGTCGAACCAGTCGATCGCCCAGTTGAACCGTTCGCCGACGTCGGGCCAGGTGAACGTCGCGAGGGCGTCGTCATGGCGTCCGCGCAGCTCGAGAAGTGAGTCGCGCGCGGCGCGGTAGGCCTCGGTGGGGGAGATGTCGGAGGCGGTGGTCGTCATGAGACGACATTGCCAAACACAACCAGGGTTACTGCGCGGTACGTATGAAGTGGGTCACGCTCGCACCCGCCCGTTCTCCTGCGCGATGCGGACGGCGTCGGCGCGGGTGCGTCCGCCCGTCTTGCCGATCGCCGACGACAGGTGGTTGCGCACCGTGCCCTCCGACAGGAAGACGGCGCGTGCTCGCGGCACGCGTCGAGCACCTCGTCACCCCGCCCGACCTCGGCGACGACCTCGAGTCGCTCTCCAGATCGAGCAGCGCCGCGAGCGCGCCACGCACCATCGCCTGGTCGTCGGCGATGAGAAGTCGGATCGTCATGGTCGGCCTTTCGTCGATGTTCGGGTCGATTCTGGGATGGTCAGCGCGCCCGCATGATGAGGGCGAAACCGGGGCCGCTGCCCGTCTCGACGACGGCGCCGCGTCCGTCGTCGACGACCGAGACGGGTGGGTTCGAGGGTGGCGTCCACGTGCGTGGCCCCCTGCGGCGGATGACGTTCGTCGCCGCCTCGCGCACTGCCCAGGCGAACAGTCCGTGTCGGGCAATGTCGCGATCACGCACCTGCCGCCACCTGCTGCGGATGTCGCTGCTCGAGCCGCCTGCGACGATCTCGCCGTCACGCATGACGACGACGCGGTCGGCCCGCGCGTCGGTCTCCTCGAGGTAGTGGGTGGCGAACAGGATCGTCCGGCCGCGCGGCGTCGGCATGGATGGCTTCCAGAAGGCCCGGCGGGCGTTGACGTCCATACCTGTCGTCGGCTCGTCGAGCACGATGAGCGCGGGGTCGGGCACGAGCGCCATCGCGAACCGCACGCGCTGCTGTTCGCCCCCGGAGCACTTGCCGACGCGTCGGTCGGCGAGGTCGGCGAGGTCGGCGACGCCGGCGGTCGTGAGGACGTCGTCGACGGGCCGGGCGTCGGGAAACAGGGCGGCGACGTACTCGACGCTCTCGCGCACCCTCAGTTCCTCGAGCAGTCCGCCGGTCTGCATGACGGCGGCGAGGAGGCCACGCGCGACGGCCGCGTGCGGCGTCATGCCGAAGACGCTGACGCTACCCGTCGTCGGTTCGCTCAGGCCGAGGATCATGTCGGTCGTCGTCGTCTTGCCCGCATCGTTCGGGCCGCGGAACGCGACGACCTCGCCGGGCGTGATCTCGAGGTCGCTCCCACGGACGTCCTCGACGCGCCCGTGCTTGCCGGGGAAGGTCTTCGTCACGCCGGTGAGGGTGATGGCTGCGTTGCTCATGCCTCCAGCCTCGTCGCGGTAGGGCATGCGTGCCTCGGGCGGGCGTCACGACGGTGCCACGACAAGTGTCACGAGTCGACGTTCCGGCGAGGATCGGCGGTCGGTACTGACAGTTGAGGGGTCACGCGCCCCCGCGCGGGGACGCATGACAGAGTGAAGGCATGCCCAGTTCGCCGACGAAACCGACGCGTAGCCCCGTGACGAAGGCGGGCGCGGGCACCGCTGTCGGCTGGATGAGTGTCGCCGCCGTCGTGACGATCCTCGTGACGCGCGGCTACCTGCTCGCGACGGGTTACCCGCAGGTTGGCGGCGAGATCTTCCACATCGCACACGCCGTGTGGGGTGGGTTGCTGCTCATGATCGCGTTGACGGTCGTGCTGTCCCTGGCCAATCGGTGGGCGACGGCGTTCGCCTCGATCGCGGGTGGCATCGGCATCGGGTTGTTCGTCGACGAGATCGGCAAGTTCATCACGAAGGACAACGACTACTTCTTCCCTCTCGCCGCGCCCCTGTGCTACGCGATTCTCGCGGCGCTCGGGGTGGCCGCGATGCGGGTGGGTTCGCAACGGCCGCCCCACGCTCGCAATCACCTCTACGCCGCGCTCGAACTCATGAAACCGGCGGCTGACGGGCCGCTCACGCGCAGCCAGGTCGAGACGATCGAGGGTCACCTCGACGCCGTCATGCGCGACGAGCCGACGGGGCAGGAGCGCGCCATCGCCGAGGGGCTGGCGCAGGCTCTCGACGTGGCGCGAAGCCAGGCCGTCCCCGATGACGAGCGTCGCGTCGGGCGGATCATGGAGCGTCTCGATGCGGTCGAGGAGCGGCTGCTGCCGCCGAGCCGTCAGCGCAAGCTGAGCCGTCTCGCGCTGGGCGTGCTCGCTGTCGTCGGTGTCTTCGCCGGGCCGGGCGTGTTCGTCTATTCGCTGTGGCAGGCCTACGGCCCCGGCGCGGTGAGCGGCCACAACAGCCTCCTCGGCGACCACCCGGGCAAGGTCGCGTGGACGGCCGCGAGCGTCGCCGCGCTCATCGGCACCGTCGCCGCGTTCTTCGCCTGGCGAGCGGTGAAGCGACTCGGTGACGACAGCAGCAGCCTCGCCGACGGCGCCCGCTGGGGCATCGCGGCGCTGTTGCTCATGCTCGGCGGCGTCAACCTGCTCAACGCCTACTTCAACCAGTTCCTCGTCTTCATCAACGCCTGCCTCGAGGCGGGCGTCGTAGGGCTGCTCGCCCGCGTGAAGAGCCGCGCCGACAAAGCCGCGAAGACGTTGGGGCACGACCACTCCTGACGGCGGCCGGACTCCGTGGTCGCGCGCTTGCACGCACGAACAGAGACGGCCGGGCGCACTTGCCCGACACGCCCGTGGGCCGAGGGTGTCAGCCCCGTGACGGCTCGCGTTCGCCGACCGGCCGGCGCGCGAACCACGCCGCGAGGATGGCGCCCGAGACGTTGTGCCACACCGAGAACACCGCCGACGGCAGCGCGGCCAGCGGCGAGAAGTGCACCTTGGCCAGCGTCGCGGCGAGGCCGGAGTTCTGCATGCCGACCTCGAACGCGAGCGCGCGTCGCGCCTTCACGTCGAGGCCCGCGAACCGTGCGGCGAGGTAGCCGAGCAGCAGCCCGAAACCGTTGTGCAGCACGACGGCGAGGAAGACGATGCCGCCAACCTTCGCGAGCTTTCCGGCGCTGCCGGCGACGACGATCGCGACGATCCACGCGATGACGAACGCGCTGATCCACGGCAGCGCGGGCGCGATGGCGCGTACGCCCTTGTCGCGGATGACGAGCCTGACGACGACGCCGAGCACGATCGGCACGAGCACCGTCTTGACGATGTCGACCATCATCGACCCCGCATCGACGTGCAGGTACGACCCGGCGAGGAACGCCGTCAGCAGGGGTGTGACGACGGGAGCGACGAGCGTCGAGACCGTCGCGACGGAGACGCCGAGGGCGACGTCTCCCTTCGACAGGAACGTCATGACGTTCGACGCCGTCCCGCTCGGCGCGCAGCCGACGAGGATGAGCCCGACGGCGAGCTCGGGGGAGAGGTTGAGTGCGTGCGCGATGATCCAGCCCGCTCCCGGCATGATGACGTAGTGCGCGGCCAGCCCGATGAGCACGGCCCACGGGCGGCGCAGGACGGCGGCGAAATCGCGCGGCGTCAGCGTCAGCCCCATCGTGAACATGACGACGCCGAGCAGGTACGGCACCCACGACGCGTGTGACGTGAACGTTGACGGGCTGTTGTACCCCCACAACCCGGCGATGACGACGACGATCGGCAGCACCGTCACCGCGATCATGGCGGCGCGACGCTGCGCGGGCGTCTCGACGGCGTCGGCGCCGCTCGTCGAGTGGGTGGTCGCTGAGTCGGTGGTCGCGGGAGTGGGGTGCTGCTCGTTCGTCACATTCGTCAGAGTAGAGGCGGGCACCGGCAGCAGTTGTCGATGTTCACGCAGCGGGCCCAGCCGTACCGACGATGCGAGGTGGGAGGGGCGCGAAAAGCGTTGCCGACGGGGCCCGCTCAGAGCGTCGTGGCTGCGGCGGGGTCGCTCGCATGCGTAGAAGCGCTGGCGGGCAACATCGAGAACCGAACTAAACTGGCGTCACCATGACGTCCCACACCGCCGCGCCCGTTGACACGCCCACCTCGAAACTTGTCGCCCCGCTCGGTGGGCGACGCGCCTGGGCGATCTGGACCGCGGCGGTGAGCGTCTACGTCCTCGCCGTGTTCCACCGCACGTCGCTCGGCGTCGCGGGCATCCTCGCGGCGCAGCGCTTCGGGATCTCGAGCGGACAACTCGCGACGTTCGCGATGGTGCAGTTGCTCGTTCACGCCGTCATGCAGGTGCCCGTAGGCGCGATGCTCGACCAGTTCGGTTCGAAGAAGCTGCTGGCCGCCGGCACGCTGACGATGACGCTCGGGCAGGCGTGGTTCGCGTTCGCGTCGACGTTCGCGCAAGGCATCGGCGCGCGCGTCCTCGTCGGCATGGGCGACGCGATGATCTTCGTGTGCGTCCTGCGCATCGCGGCGTTGTGGTTTCCGGTGCGACGCGCGCCGATGGTCACGCAGATCACCGGGTTCGCCGGCCAGCTCGGCTCGCTCCTCGCGGCAGGGCCACTCGCCGTCAGCCTGCACAGCCTCGGGTGGCGCACGACATACCTCGGCGCGGCGGCGTTCGGCGTCGTCCTCGGCGTCGTCATGTGGTTCGTCGTCATCGACTCGCCGACGCACGACGAGCGCCGCGACTCGATTCGCCTGCGCGCTGTCGGGCAGACACTCGCGCAGGTGTGGCGCGAGCCCGGCACGAAGCTCGGCCTGTGGGCGCACTTCACCGCGCAGTTCTCGATGAACGTGTTCATGCTGCTGTGGGGTTTCCCGTTCCTGACGAAGGGGCAGGGCCTGTCCGAGGGCGCCGCCAGCACGCTGCTCAGCATCATGGTCGTGACGATCATCGTCACGAGCCCACTCATGGGCACGTTCACCGCCCGCTTTCCGCACCGACGCTCCGTCGCCGTGTTCGCCGTCGTTCTCACCGTCATCACGCTGTGGACGATCGTGCTGCTGTGGCCCGGCCGTGCACCGTTGTGGTTGCTCGTGCTCCTGTGCATCGCCATGGCGTTCGGCGGACCAGGCTCGATGGTCGGCTTCGACGTCGCCCGCTCGTTCAATCCCGCCGCACGCATCGGCAGCGCCAACGGCATCGTCAACGTCGGCGGCTACGTCGCGTCCGTGACGTGCATCGTCCTCATCGGCCTCGTGCTCGACCACGTCGCCCCCGGCGGCCCGGCGACATACGACGTCGAGGCGTTCCGCAAGGCGATGAGTGTGCAGTACCTCGTGTGGGCACTGGGCCTGGCGATGATGTGGCACTACCGCCGCCGCACCCACGACGTCGTCCTCGCCGACGACGACTACGCGCACCTGCGCGCAGGCGTCTCCCGCCGACGCACCGAGCGCGCCGGGGCGGCCGAACACCGAGGTGCTACCCGCGCGTAAGCCCCTCCGCCGTCGCGAGCCTGTGCCAGGGTGGCGGAATGAACGAGTTGAGCAAGGGGGCCAACGCGCCCCTCGGCGGCACCGGCCTCGCCATCACGGTCGTCGGCACCCAGCCGGGCACGGTCGACCTCATGGTGCTGCAACTGACCGCAGACGGGGTCGTGCGCACCGACGACGACTTCGTCTTCTACAACCAGCCCCGCTCACCCGAGGGCGCGGTGCGTCTCGATGGTGGTGACATCACCGTCGACCTGTCCGCACTCCCGCCGCAGATCGAACGTCTCGCCGTCGCCGTCGCGATGGATGACGCGGCGCCGGGCTCGCTCGCCTCGTCCCCGCAGCTCGCCGTCACGATCGACGCGCACGGTGAGCAATACGCCGTCACCGCAACCGGATTCACGAGCGAGCGCGCGGCGGTGCTCGTCGAGATCTACCTGCGAGGCGGCGCGTGGAAGGTGCGCAACGTCTCCGCAGGATGGGACGGCGGGCTGCCCGCGCTCCTGCGCGAGCACGGCGTGAGCGTCGAGAACGACACGCCTCAGACGCCCCTTGCCGCCGCCTCGACAGCTGGACCGCTCCCCGCCACGCCTCCTGTGGCTGCGCCTCTTGTTGCTGCGCCGCCTGCCGCTGCGCCTCTTGTTGCTCCGCCGCCTGCCGCTGCGCCGACGTCGTCGAGCGGCCCGGTCGATCTCGGCAAGCGCACGGGGGCGATCAGCCTCACGAAGGGGCAGCGTGTCTCGATCGAGAAGTCGCCCGTCATCACGGCTCGCATCGAGTGGCCGGCCGCCACCGACTACGACGTCTTCGCCCTCGTGCGCTACGCCGACGGGCACGACGAGACGGTCGCGACGTTCGGGACCAAGGAGGAGCCCCAGGCCACGCAGCGCTCCTCGGACGGCGCCGTCACGCATCTCGGCGACGTCGGACGAGCACGGACGGCACGCACCGGTGGGGGACTGTTCGGGCGCAAGAAGCAGAGCCCGCCTGCGCCGATGGCGAGTGAGACGATCGAGATCCGTCTCAACCCGAAGGTCGTGGCGGTGCTGCCCGTCGTGTACTCGGCGCAATCGAACGGCACGGGGTCGTTTCGCCGCTACCAGGTGTCCATGTCGATCGACAACGGCGCCGGCACGAGTGTCCGCATCGACGCGAGCAACGCGAGCGATCACGACAACATCTACACCTGCGTTCCGGGGATCGTCGTCAACAGCCCCGACGGGGTGATCGTCGACTCGCTCGAGTTGTACTCTGCGCCGACCTCGGAACTGCGCCCCGTCCTCGACGACCACCTCACCGTGCACATGGACGCCGGGGGGCTCAACCTCTACAAGTGAGAGTGGAGCGCTCGCTCAGCTGGGCGACACGTCGAGTCAGCTCGCGGGGGTGGCGTCGCACTTGCTACCGAGCTGCGTCATCGCAGCCTTGACACGGCCGTAGGCGTCGGCGTTCTTCGTCGGCGTCGCGAGTTCGATGACGTGCCCGGCGAAGTTGACGTGCGTCGGCTGGTAGGTGAGCTGCTGCGTCACCTTGCCGTCGGCACCCTTCGTCAGCTTCACGTCGACGATCATGCCGTCCTGCGTCGACGGTTTGAGGCTCGAATTGACGCTCGGACCCTGGTTGCTCAGGAAGTTGCCCATGCCGTAGACGACGTACTTGCCGTTGATCTTCTCGCACGACTGCGGCACGTGGACGTGCGTGCCGAGGATCGTGTCGACGTCGTCGCTCACGAGCAGTTTCGCTGCGAGTGCGCGTTGCTCGGTGGAGGCCGGGATGCTGTACTCCTCGCCCCAGTGCATGCTGAGGACGACGATGTCCGCGCCCGCAGCCTTCGCCTTCTTCGCGTCGGCCAGGATTCCCTCGGCCTTGACGACGGGGAACTGCCAATACTTGAGCCAGGGCCACTCGGGCGGCACGACGGTGTTCGAGGCGTCCGCGTTTGCGGTCGTGTACGAGTACGCGAGCTGCGCGACCTTGACGCCCTCGACGTCGTACATCACGGCGCTCTGGCCGGTGCTCGGCGTCGGCGTCGGGCCCTGGTTCTTCAGACCCGCGTCGTCGAGCGATTTCTTCGTCTCGCCGACGCCCTGGATGCCGCGGTCGACGACGTGGTTGCCGACGCGGTCGCAGCCGTCGAACCCGGCACGCTTCAACGATCCGGCGACCTCGTGCGGGACGTTGAAGCTGAGCGTCGCGGGGATGGAAAGGTTCGTGTTCGTCGTCGACAGCGGCGTCTCCATGTGGCAGATCGCGAGATCGAGCGCGCTGATCGGCTTGGTGACGTTGGCGAACATCTGGTCGAAGTCGTAGCCCGTTGCGCCCCTTGCCGCCGCGTTGTGCGCGGCGTCGTCGCGCACGGGCACGTGGACGAGGATGTCGCCCGAACCACCGATGTCGATGCTCTTGCCGGCCGCGAGACCCGGCGCGTTCGACGAGCCGGGTTGCGCCGACGACGCGCCCGAGGCGCCCTGAGAACCGCTGGACCCTGACGAGTTGGACGACCCGGCGCCTGACGACCCGCTGCTCTTCGATCCGTCGTCGTTCGATGAGCATGCCGCCGCGCTCAACGTCATGGCCACCGCGAGCACTGTCGCGGCCTTCCGCATGCCGTGGTTCCTCGCCCCCTGGTTCATGTGCCAACGATAGACGGGGTATTGACCGCCGCAGCAGCAATTGAAGGCGTTCCGGTGATGCAGCACTCTCGTGCCCCCGCGGGTCGCGCAGACCCGCCTGCGCCCCTGCGATTCATGTCCACATCGGCGAACGGCGTCCACCTTCGCCATCTACGTCCACATTCGCGCAGGTTGGTTGACGCTGCCGAAAGCACGTCGGATCTCATCTCGCATCGTCAACCCTGCCCAACAGCCAGAACGCGCCGCAGCCCCCGTCCGAACTCGGACGGGGGCTGCGGCGTCGCTGAGCGTGACGCTCAGGGGTGGGTCACTTCGTCGGCTTCTCGGCCTGGGAGTCGCCGGGTGCCTTGTCGATGGAGCGCTCGGTCTCGTGCGCGTCGTGGCCCGGCATCGCCCAGCGCGCCGTCGTCATGCCCTCGGCCTTGGCGCGCTCGAGCGCTTCCTCGACGGTCTTCTGCGCGGCCGCGGCGTCGACCCAGTGCGAACCCTCTTCGACGGACTTGCCCGGCTCGAGCGCCTTGTACGTCTCGAAGAAGTGCGACATCTCCTTGAGCGTGAAGTCGGAGACGTCCTTGATGTCCGTCACGTGGTCCTGACGCGGGTCGCCCGCGGGGATGCACAGGATCTTGTCGTCGCCGCCGGCCTCGTCGACCATGCGGAAGACACCGATGGCGCGGGCGCGCACGACGCAGCCGGGGAACGTCGGCTCGTCGATGAGCAGCAGCGCGTCCAGCGGGTCGCCGTCCTCACCGAGGGTGTCCTCGATGTAGCCGTAGTCGGCCGGGTAGTGCATCGCGGTGAACAGGATGCGGTCGAGGCGGATGCGGCCCGTCTCGTGGTCGACCTCGTACTTGTTGCGTGTGCCGCGCGGGATCTCGATGGTGACGTCGAACTCCATGGTTCGTGCCCTCCGGATAGCTGGTGTAATGGTCGTTCCTTAGTGTTCCGTACCGGGGCGCGGATGAAAAACTCGTCATCGACGTGCGATGGCGCGGCAGCAGGACGCGATTAAGGTGGTGCCCCGATGAAGAAGCGGACGTGGGCCGTCAGCGGTGCGCTCGTGGCGGCGCTGGCGGGGTACGGCGCGCTCGATGCGTACGACGTGGTGCCGGGCGTCCTGACGCTCGCGCCCACGAACAGCCCCAAGGCCGTGACGGTGGAGGGCAAGACGTATGAGCCGTTGCAGAAGGCCGCGTCGGCGCCGTTGCCGTCGGCGAGCGTCGGGGCAGCGCCGAGCGCGAACGAGGTGAAGAAGTCGGTCGAGGCGTCGCTGAAGAACCCGTGGTTCGGTTCGCCGACGGCGGTGACGGTACGCGATGCGTCGACGGGAACCGTTCTCTACGAACACGATTCGAGCAAGGCGACGACGCCCGCGTCGGTGACGAAGCTCGCGAGTGCGTTCGCGATCGCCCATAGCGAACTGGACCTCGACAAGGGGCTGACGACGCGGGCGACGCTCGAGGGCAGCACCGTCGAGCTCGTCGCCGGCGGCGACATGACCCTCGCCGAGGGGGCGGGCGATGCGACGAAGGTCGCCGGCCGCGCCGGCCTCGGCGACCTCGCGGCGCAGAGCGCGGCGGCGCTCAAGAAGCAGGGCGTCACGAAGGTCACCGTCGACACGAACACCTCATACGCGCCCGGGCCGAACAAGGCGAAGGGGTGGGAGGACGCGCTGTTCGACTACGGTTTCACGGCGCGCATCACGACGTTGGCGCTCGCCTCCGAGCGCGCCGACAACCGCACCCCGGCCGTCGCCGACCCGACGAAGGACGCCGCGCAGGCGTTCGTCAAGGAACTCGGCAAGCGCGGTATCACGGCGACGTACGGCAAGAACGTGACGACGCCGGTGGCGGGGCAGCAGCTCGGGTCGGTGACGTCGGCGCCGGTGCTCGACCTGCTCGGTCTCGCCTTGCAGGATTCGGACAACTCGATGGTCGAGTCGCTCGCCCGTCAGGCTGCGGCGCTCGACGGCGTGCACGGCGATTCGGCCGCGGCGGGCACGTGGGTGACGTCGGTGCTCAAGCGTGAGGGCGTCGACGTCAGCGGCGTCAAGCTCGTCGACACGAGCGGTTTGTCGTCGGGCACGACGCTGCCGGTGCGAGTGCTCGGCGACGTGCTGACGCGCGCATCGACGGGCAAGGATGCGACGTATGCGCGCGTCATCGAGCGGTTGCCGGTCTCGGCGTGGAACGGCACCCTGCACGATCGATACATGCGCGCCGAGTCGCAGGACGGCGCCGGTCTCGTGCGGGCGAAGACCGGGTCGTTGCCTGACGCGTCATCGCTGGCGGGCCTGGCGACGACGAAGAACGGCCACCCCCTCGTGTTCGCGGTGACGACGAACGGCACGTTCTCCGACGGTGCCATCGGCGCCAAGACGGCCGTTGATCACCTCGTCACCGAGTTGACGAAGCTGCCCTGAACTCAGCACGTGTTGACGCTCGGCAGCATGCGTTGTCGAATCGCCGGCTGTCGCGTCGCCGCTCATGTTGACCGTGGATTCAGGCTGCCAGAACGGACGCACCGCTCAGGCGCTTCGGCGCAGTTCGTGCTCGACGGCTCGGCGGATCCAAGCCGAGACCGACCGATCGTCAGCTCGAGCGGCGCTCCTGACCTCTTCGAGCAGCTCGGGCGGGAAGCGGACCGGAACGGGTGTGCTCAGCCGTTCCTTCCGCCGACGAGGCGTGCCTTGGGGCTGCTGGTTGGCTGCGTCGGCATAGAAGTCGTCTTCCTGCTGCGCGCTCATGGGTTCAGACGTCATGACGGTCCTTCCGGTAGGTCGCGGCCAACGCTCACGAGGCGACGTAGCACCCGATGGGGCGGCACCTCGATGGGTCGCCCGAACGAGATGGCGCCGGCGCCACCATGGGCACCTCTCCGGCCGCCTCGGCGATCATCGGCGCCGCCCTCGGCATCGGTCGCCAAGCCGCGCAGCAGTGCTTCGCGTCGTAGGCGACGACCCTGACGCTCACAGTGACTTCGGCGGGCATCGTGCTCGCCGTTGGCCGCTGTTCTTGCTGCCACGGTGCAACAGCCCTCACCGAACAACCTCGACGCAGA
This sequence comes from Dermacoccus sp. BD5, assembly GCF_044878485.1. Classification (NCBI taxonomy): domain Bacteria; kingdom Bacillati; phylum Actinomycetota; class Actinomycetes; order Micrococcales; family Dermacoccaceae; genus Dermacoccus; species Dermacoccus sp. BD5. The sequence continues at coordinate 156,169 of NZ_JANJER010000004.1, forward strand.
GGTGCTCGTGACGGCGAGGGACGTCGCCTCTCTACGGGATCTCACGCCCTACCGCTGGCCCGTCGACTGACCTCGGTGCGCGAACCGTGTCGGGGCGTCACGCGATGGAGTCCGTCGAGGGTGGCGGGCTCACATCGGCGACCTCGACTCCCGTCCAATGCTCAACTGGTTCCTGTCCGAGCAGATCGAGGAAGAAGCCACCGTCTCGCAGATCGTCGGGCGTCTGAAGTTCATCGACGGCGACGGTCCCGGCCTGCTCCGTCTCGACGCCGAACTCGGCGCCCGCCCCGTCAAGACGACGGAGGTCTGAGCGTGCCGCCCCGTCGTGGGCTCTCGGACTCGACGCCGGGCGATTCGCGACCGTCAAGGGGCTGTCAGCGCCGCGCGGTAGCGTGAGCAGCATGGGTGAACCGAGCTACATCGACTGGCGTTTCGCCGCGACGACGGGCAAGAAACTGCATCGCGGCGGCCCGCGCCTCAGTGCCGCCGAAGCGAGCGACGCCGTCGCCGAACTGCGTGACGCCGCCTGCCGCGCCCACGATCCAGTCGCGCAGACGGCACAGCTCGTCACGCCCGACGACATCGGCGCGGTGCGCGTCGTCGACCGCAGCGCGTGGGTCGACGTCAACATCGCCTCCCTCGACGGCATGATCGCGCCCGTCGTCGACAAGATCACCGCCAAACGCGCCGCCGGGCCGGTCGCGCGCGCCATCACCGCCAAGGTGAGCGGGGGAGAGGTCGGCGGGCTCATGGCGTTCATGTCGAGCAAGGTGCTCGGTCAGTACGACATCGCACCCGGCGGCACGCCGTCGCTCCTGCTCGTCGCGCCCAACATCGTCCAGGTCGAACGCGAACTCGACGTCGACCCGCACGACTTCCGCCTCTGGGTGTGCCTGCACGAAGAGGCGCACCGCGTGCAGTTCACCGCCGTGCCCTGGCTACGCGAGCACGTCGTCAGCGCCGCCCGAGACCTGCTGGTCGACATGGCGCCGACGCCCGAGGAGATGGCGACGCGCGTCGGCGAGATCGCCAAACGTGTGCCCGAGGCGTTCAAGGAGGGCTCGATGGGGCTGAGCGACATCTTCGCCACCCCCGAACAACGCACGCGCATGGCCGACCTCGCCGCCGTCATGTCCCTTCTCGAAGGCCACGCCGACGTCGTCATGGACGACGTAGGCCCGCAGATCGTGCCGAGCGTCGAGACGATCCGCGCCCGCTTCGGCGACCGCCGCGCCGGCCTCGGCAACATCGACAAGCTGCTGCGACGCCTCATGGGCCTCGAGGCCAAGATGCGCCAATACCGTGACGGCGCAGCATTCGTGCGCGGCGTGCAGGAAAAGGTGGGAATCGACGGTTTCAACGCCGTCTGGGCCGCCCCCGAGAACCTGCCGACGCCCGCCGAGATCCAGCGCCCTCAGCTGTGGGTCGAACGCATCCACGGGTCGCTGTTCCGATGAGTGGCCCGCACCCCAGCGTCGCTCTGACGCGCCTTGCCGTCCGCACCGCGCTGCAGCGCACGTTCCCGAGTGATGCCGCGGGTGAGCGGCGCGTCGTCGCCGGCGTCAGCGGGGGAGCCGACTCCCTGGCGCTCGCCGCGGCCCTCGCGTTCGAGGCGCCGAAGCAGAGCGTCGCGGTCGACGTCGTCATCGTCGACCACGGGCTGCAGGCGGGCTCGGCGGACGTCGCCGAACGCGCGCGCCGCGCCTGCGTCGACCAGCTCGGCTTCGCGGACGACGACGTGCGCACCGTCGCCGTCATCGTCGACGCCGACGCGCCGGAAGGGCTCGAAGCGGCGGCCCGCGCGGCCCGTCGTCGAGCGCTGTTCGACGTCGCGGACGCAGTGGGCGCGGCGCGCGCGGTGCTCGCGCACACGGCCGACGACCAGGCCGAGCAGGTGCTGCTCGGCCTCATGCGAGGTAGCGGCACCCGAGCCCTTGCCGGGATGCGCGCCGACCGAGCGCGGCTGCTGCGGCCTTTTCTGCTCGGCCCCGAGATCGTGCCCGGCGGGCCGGTGCGGCGCGTCGACACCGAGCTCGCCTGCGAAGCGCTCGGGCTCGAACCATGGCACGACCCGCACAACGACGACCCGGCCTTCAGCCGGGTGCGCGCGCGCCACACCCTCGCGGCACTCGAACGTGAACTCGCGGCACCGACGCTGCGCCGCAGCCTGTTCCGCACCGCGGCCGCAGCCGGCCGCGACGCCGACCTGCTCGACCGCCTCACTGACGAGGCGCTCGCGCGCTCCGCGGGCACCGACGACGCCCGGGCCTGGCCCGCGACGTGGAGCGTCGAGGCGCTGGTCGGGCTCGACCCGGCGCTGCGCATCCGCGCGCTGCGCCGCCTCCTCGTCCTGCACGGCGCCCGCGACGCCGAACTGTCGAGCGGGCACCTGTTCGACGTCGAACGGCTGCTCGTCGCCTGGTCGGGGCAGGGGCCGATCGACGTCCCGGGTAGCGTTGAGGTTCGACGCGTCGGGGGCGAGATGACCATCAGCCCACGCCGCAAGGGAGAATGACGTGGACGGCCGCCCGCGAGCACGCGCGGTGGCGAGCGCCGGCAAGACCGGCAGAGACGACGAGGAGCCGGTGATGGACTCTTCCCAGATGGGAAACGACCTCGAGAACGTGTTGTTCACCGAGGCACAGATTCACGCGAAGCTCGAAGAGCTCGCTGCGCAGATCTGGCGTGACTACGAGGGCAAGGACGTGCTGCTCGTCGGCGTGCTCAAGGGCGCGATCCTCGTCATGGCCGACCTCATGCGAGCGCTGCCGGGCTCGGTGCCGATGGACTGGATGGCCGTCAGTTCCTACGGCTCGGGGACGAAGAGCTCCGGCGTCGTGCGCATCCTCAAGGATCTCGACGCGGACATCTCCGGCCGCCACGTCCTCATCGTCGAGGACATCATCGACTCCGGGCTGACGCTGAGCTGGATCCGCAGCAACCTCGAGTCGCGCAACCCCGCGTCGGTCGAGATCTGCACGCTGCTGCGCAAGCCGGAGGCCGCGAAGGTCGAGATCGACTGCAAGTACGTCGGATTCGACATCCCCAACTCCTTCGTCGTCGGCTACGGGCTCGACTTCGACGAGAAGTTCCGCAACCTGCGCGACATCGGCACGCTCGCGCCGCACGTGTACTCCTGATCGAGCGTCCTCGCGGCGCTGGCGCCGGCGACGCCACCGGCCGCGCCGGACGAGGCACGGTTGCGCTGTGCGCGAACCCGCGGCGCAGCGGCGCGTTCAGTGGGTCACACTGTCCTATCGAGACGCATCTGCTGTCGTCGCGCGCGGGGAGCGGGAACATCGCCGCCGCGCCGCGCGTTGGCGGTTTGTTGACTGGCACTTCTTCGATGAGAGGGTCGGGGCTCGCCCCGCAAACAGATGAACGCTAAGAAAATCATGCGCACGCCGGGCCTGTACGTGGTCCTCGCGCTCGCCGTGGCGCTGCTGTTCTACATGTTCAGCAACATCGGCGGGTATTCGCGCATCGACACCTCGCAGGCCATTTCCCTCATCAACGCCGAAAAGGTCGAGAGTGCGAAGGTCACGCCCGACAGCGTCAGTCTGACGCTGAAGGACAAGCAGGACATCGGCAAGCTCAAGGACGTCAAGCGTGTCGAGGCCGACTACGTCGACGCGCGCGGCAAGCAGGTCGTCGACTCCCTGAGCGCGCACACGCCCCCGAAGGGATACACGGACGACCCGCAGCGTCAGGGCATCTTCGTCACCCTGCTGATGAACATCCTGCCGATCCTGCTGCTCGTCGGTCTGTTCTGGTTCCTCATGAGCCAGGCCCAGGGCGGCGGTTCGAAGGTCATGCAGTTCGGCAAGTCGAAGGCGAAGCTGCACAGCAAGGACATGCCGACGACGAAGTTCAGCGACGTCGCGGGCGCCGACGAGGCCGTCGAGGAACTCAAGGAGATCAAGGACTTCCTCGCCGACCCCGAGAAGTACGAGAAGATCGGCGCCAAGATCCCCAAGGGCGTGCTGCTGTACGGCCCGCCCGGCACGGGTAAGACGCTGCTCGCACGCGCCGTCGCCGGCGAGGCGAACGTGCCGTTCTACACGATCTCAGGTTCTGACTTCGTCGAGATGTTCGTCGGTGTTGGTGCGAGCCGTGTGCGTGACCTGTTCGCGCAGGCCAAGGAGAACAGCCCCGCCATCATCTTCGTCGACGAGATCGACGCCGTCGGCCGCCACCGCGGCGCCGGCCTGGGCGGAGGCCACGACGAGCGTGAGCAGACGCTCAACCAGCTCCTCGTCGAGATGGACGGCTTCGACGACCGCACGCGCGTCATCCTGATCGCGGCGACCAACCGCCCCGACATCCTCGATCCGGCGCTGCTGCGTCCCGGCCGTTTCGACCGTCAGATCGCGGTGGAGGCGCCCGACATGGGCGGCCGCCACCACATCCTGCAGGTGCACGCCCAGGGCAAGCCGATGGCGAAGGACGTCGACCTCATGTCGGTCGCGCGCCGCACACCGGGCTTCTCCGGTGCCGAGCTCGAGAACGTGCTCAACGAGGCTGCGCTGCTCACCGCGCGCACCAACGGCACGATCATCACGAACGAGGCCCTCGACGAGGCGATCGACCGCGTCATGGCCGGCCCGCAGAAGAAGTCGCGCCCGATGAGCGCGAAGGAGCGCAAGGTCACCGCGTACCACGAGGGTGGCCACGCCCTCGTCGCCGCGGCGATGAACAACACCGACCCGGTCAGCAAGATCACGATCCTGCCGCGCGGGCGCGCGCTGGGCTACACGATGGTGCTGCCGACCGACGACAAGTACTCGACGACGCGCAACGAACTGCTCGACCAGCTCGCGTACGCCCTCGGCGGCCGTGTCGCCGAAGAGATGGTGTTCCACGACCCGAGCACCGGTGCGAGCAACGACATCGAGAAGGCCACCGACATCGCCCGCAAGATGGTGACGCAGTTCGGCATGAGCGAGAACGTCGGCGCCGTGCACCTCGGCAACTCCGGCGGCGAGGTCTTCCTCGGCCGCGACATGGGCGGCAACAACCGCGAGTACTCCGAGCAGGTCGCCGCGATGGTCGACGTCGAGGTCCGCAAGCTCATCGAGGCCGCACACGACGAGGCCTGGCGCGCGCTCAACAACAACCGCGACATCCTCGACGCCCTCGTGCTCGAACTGCTCGAGAAGGAGACCCTCGAGGCGCCGCGCCTGGCTGAGATCTTCTCCGCCGTGCGCAAGGAGCCGGTGCGTGAGGTGTGGCTCTCGAGCGAACAGCGCCACGTCAGCACGCGCGGCCCGGTCATGACGCCCGCCGAACAGCGCGCCATCGACCTCGGCAAGAACCCGCACGCCGACGAGCGTCCCGACGGCGAGATCAGCCTCTACCCGCCGCAGCCGCCGGCCGGCCCTGGCCTGCAGGGCCCCAGCGACGTCGGGCCTGGCCTGGGTGACTGAGCGCCGTGGCTGAGACGCACGACGTGGTCGGCGCCGAGGTCGACCTCGCGCGCCTCGAAGCGGCCGTCCGCGAGATCCTGCTCGCGGTCGGGGAGAACCCCGACCGCGAGGGGCTCGTCGAGACGCCCGCCCGCGTGGCACGCGCCTACGCGGAGATCTTCGCGGGCCTGCGACAGAACCCCGAGGACGTGCTCGTCAAGACGTTCGACGTCGACCACGAAGAGCTCATCCTCGTGCGCGACATCGAGGTCTACTCGACGTGTGAGCATCACCTGGTGCCGTTCCACGGCGTCGCGCACGTCGGGTACATCCCGTCCACGTCCGGCCGGGTGACGGGGCTGAGCAAGCTCGCGCGGCTCGTCGACGTGTTCGCGAAGCGCCCGCAGGTTCAGGAGCGGCTGACGACACAGATCGCCGACGCGCTCGTCGAACACCTCGACGCGCAGGGCGTCATCGTCGTCATCGAAGCCGAGCACCTGTGCATGTCGATGCGTGGCATCCGCAAGCCGGGCGCGCGCACGATCACCTCGGCCGTCCGCGGCCAACTGCGCAACCCCGCGACCCGCGCCGAGGCGATGAGCCTCGTCATGGGCAAGTGACGCACTCGTCGGAGGAACGCATGAGTGAGATGCGCACGGATCGTTCGTCTCCAGGTGATTCGAACGGCAATGCGCTCGACGGTTCGTCGCCGCGTGCGGATGGACCGGTGCGGCGTCCGCTCGTCATGGCAGTCGTCAACGTCACGCCCGACTCGTTCAGCGACGGCGGACGCTGGTTCGACGCGGCCGCCGCGGTCGAGCACGGCCTGCAGCTGGTGGCGCAGGGCGCCGACATCCTCGACGTCGGCGGCGAGTCGACCCGTCCGGGAGCCCAGCGTCCCAGCGCTGACGAGGAGGCCCGACGCGTCGTCCCCGTCGTGCGTGAACTGGCCGCCGCGGGTGCGCGCGTGAGTGTCGACACGATGCGCGCGAGTGTCGCCGAGGCCGCCGTCGCTGCCGGAGCGGACATCATCAACGACGTCAGCGGCGCGCTCGCCGACCCAGCGATGCGCGACGTCGCCGCCGCGAGTGACGCGACGTTCGTCGCGATGCACTGGCGCGGGCACTCCGTTGACATGCAGCAGCACACCGCGTACGACGACATCGTCACGGATGTGTGTCGCGAGCTGGCCGAGTCCGTGGCCGCGCTGCGGGAGGCCGGCGTCCGCGACGGCAGGCTCGTCGTCGACCCCGGCTTCGGGTTCGCGAAGACGGCCGAGCAGAACTGGGAACTGCTCGCGCGCATGGGCGAGTTCGACGTCGACGGGCTGCCGGTGCTGTGGGGCACGTCGCGCAAGAGTTTTCTCGGAGTCGCAGGGCGGACGCCGCAGCTCATCGCGGACGGCGCGTCCGTCCCGCCCGCCGCGCGCGACGCCGCGACGGCGGCGACCAGCGTCCTCGCCGCCCAGCACGACGCATGGGGGGTGCGCGTGCATGACGTCCCGTCGACGCTCGCAGCGCTCGACGTCGTCGCCGCGGCGCGCGGGGCCGTGGCGCCCCGGTCGTCCGGGGAGCGAGTGGGCGGAGGCATGCCCCGATGAGTGACCGAATCACCCTCACCGGCCTCGCCGTGACGGCGTGCCATGGCGTGCTCGACTTCGAGAAGCGCATCCCGCAGCCGTTCATGCTCGACATCAGCCTCGAGGCCGACCTGGGCCCCGCGGGCCGCAGCGACGATCTCGAGGCGTCGCTGTCGTACGCCGACGTCGCCGCGCGCGCCGTCGAGGTGTGCTCCGGCGAGCCGGTCGATCTCATCGAGACGCTCGCCGAGCGCGTCGCCGACGCTTGCCTCGCGTGGGAGATCGTCGAGGCGGTCGACGTCACCGTCCACAAGCCGCACGCTCCCGCAGGTGTCGCGTTCACCCCGTCGACCGGGGCGTTGGCAGGCCCGTCGGTGAGCGTTCGCCGCGAGCAGCGCCGCCGCGTCGTCGTCGCGATGGGCACGAACCTCGGACGGCGGGTCACGACGTTGCGCGCGGCGCTCGACTCGCTGCGGGCGCTCGAGGGGTTCGAGGTGACCCAGGTGTCGCCCCTCGTCGAGACCGACCCCGTCGGGGGCGTCGCGCAGCCCGACTACCTCAACGCCGTCGTCGTCGGCGTCACCCGGCTCGCGCCGGGGCACCTCATCCGCGAGCTGCATCGCATCGAAGCCGATCACGGCCGCGTTCGCGGTGAGCGCTGGGGCGCGCGCACCCTCGACCTCGACGTCGTGACGCTCGGCGAGGCCGGTCGCGAGGACGAGATCGTGCTCGCCGACGAGCGCGACGGGGTGCAGGCCGGCGCGGCGGACGCGTCGTGGTCGCCCCTCGCCCTGCCGCACCCGCGGGCCCATGAGCGCGCGTTCGTGCTCGTCCCGTGGGCCCAGGCGGCGCCGTGGATGGCGGTGCGCACCCCTGACGGCGTCTTGCCGCTGCTCGACGCCGTGCAGCGCGTCGATGCGTCCGGGGTGCGCCGCGGCCCGTCGTGGGACGACGACGACCACATCGACCTCGAGGAAGGCCTGACATGAAGCCCGTCCGACCGGTCACCGCCGTCGTCGCGGGGCTGCTCGTCGCGCTCATCAGCGGCGGCCTCCTGCAGCTGATGCGCAACAGTGGGCGCGCCGTGCCGCAGCACTCGTGGTGGGAGGTGCTCGTCGTCCTCGCGGCGTGCGGGCTGCTCGTCGCAGGCGGATGGCGCATCCGCGACGAGGTGCGCGCCCGCACGAAGGCGAAGAAGGAAGCGGACGCCGCGCGCCGCGCCGGGTCCGACGAGAGCGAGATCCGCGCGGCCGCCGCAGCCGTCGTCCAGGGGCGCGAGACGGTGGCGCCCGACACGGCCCGACGTATCGTCGTGCTCTCGCAGACGGCCGCCATCGGTGGCGGCATCCTCGCCGGATGGTATGCGGGGCAGGCCGTCACCCAGCTCGCGCGCCTCAGCGTGCCGTCCGTTCGGTCGGCCGTGCTGCTGCTCGGGGTGCTTGTCGTCAGCTCTGTCGTGCTCAGCGTGCTGGGGTTCGTCGTGCAGCGTTGGTGCATGATTCCCGACGACGAACGCTGACGCGCAAGCCCGCTCCCTTGCAGGCTGGATCGGTGGACGGCTGCACGCGTCGACCGTGAACCGCGCAGGTGGTCAAGAGTTCGCGGCCGCTTCACAGCTGGCCGCATGACGATGGGGCCCGTTCGTGGTGAACGGGCCCCATCGTCATGCGGGGCGCGGGTGCTGAGGCCCGCCGGCCGGCGTCAGTTCTCTCGACGTCCGGCGAACGCCGCGCCACCGATGGCGACGACACCCGCCGCAGCGAGGCCGATGCCGGCGAGGTTCATCGAGTCGTGACCGACGTAGTCGGTCTCGACCTTCGGGCCCTGACCGCCGCCCGTCGTGTGCGACGGCGACGGCATCGCCGTGGAGCTGGCCGTGTTCGTGGACGGCGCCGTCGGGTTGGTGCTCGTCGTGGGGCTCGTCGACGTGGTGGTCGAGCTCGACGACGTCGGGCTGGTCGAGGTGGACGTCGACGGCGACGTGCTCGTCGACGTGGTGGTCGAGCTCGACGACGTGGTGGTCGAGCTCGACGACGTCGGGCTGGTCGAGGTGGACGTCGACGGCGACGTGCTCGTCGACGTGGTGGTCGAGCTCGACGACGTCGGGCTGGTCGAGGTGGACGTCGACGGCGACGTGCTCGTCGACGTGGTGGTCGAGGTCGAAGGGGCCGAAGCCGTCACCGTGATGGAGTCGACGACCTTCGTGCCGCTCTTGTAGGTGCAGGCGCTGTCGAGGGACGCAGTCGTTCCGTCCGCCTTGGTGCCCGTGAACGTGGACGTGAACCTGTCAGGCGCCGAGATCGTGTACGTACCGGCGTTCTTCGGCGTCATCGTTGTGTCGGGCGAGCCTGCCAGGGGCAGCACGAGGTGGCCGTCGGGCCCGAAGCCGCCGTAGGTGCCGTCGTTGACCCAGCCGTTGTTGAAGATGTGCGTCTTCGCGGTCGTCAGCTGCACGTCCTGCGTGGTCGTGCCGTCGGGGCCCGCGATCGTCACCGTATTGGGCGTCGACCCGCTGACGTAGTTCCAGCCGAGGAAACCGGCCATCGCGTTGCCGAGGTCGCCCGGCAGCGTGATCTGGCCCGTGACCTTCGAGACGGTGATGGGCGAACCGACGGTGCCGCTCGTCGGAGCGTTGGTGTCGATGGCGACGGTGACGTCCTTGGCGCCGACGGCCGTGTCGCACGTGTAGACGAGTTCCGTGGCCGCGCTGGCGCTCGGCGCCATGGCTGCGACACCGATGAGGGAGGCACCGCCGACGAGGCTGAGAGCGCCGAGCGATGCAAGACCGCGGCGGGTGCGAGAGGCGGGGCGAACTGAGTGCTTGCTCATGGAAAACAACTCCTGAGGGTCGAAACAGGGGGTCGACGGGCGCAGGCCCTACCTGAGCGTAACCCCATGTAACGTGACACACATCGCTTTTGCGGCGGTTCACCTACGGAAGCGTAGGTTTTCTCGGTGCGCGAGACGAGGGCCGCGCGATCCGGCGTGGCTCGGACGAACGATGGGGCGGTGTCGCTGCCTGGCGCTCAGGCCGGGCCCGTACCGTGCGCAAGGGCTGCATCTACTTGTCGATATCTGATCGACAAGTAGAAGCACCCCGCCCCCGGCGCAGGCCCTCCGCAAGCTCCGCGCCCGTACCGTGCGCAAGGGCTGCATCTACTTGTCTATATCTGATTGACAAATGAGACCCACCTCGCTGCGCCGAGGCCGGCATGCTCCGCACGTCGGCCTCAGCTCCGCTCGGCGAGACTCATTTGTCTATGTCCCCGACCACAAAGAACATCGACCCCAAGATCGCCACCATGTCGGCCAAGAGTTGCCCCCTCATCACCTCGCCGAGGCACGCCATGTTGTTGAACGACGCCGAACGCAACTTCAACCGCCACGGCGTCTTCTCACCCCGCGACACGATGTAATACCCGTTGAAACCGAGCGGGTTCTCCGTCGCCACATACCCATCGCCCTCAGGCACCTTCAGCACCTTCGGCAACTTCACGTTCACCGGTCCCTGCGGCAGGCTCCGCAGCACCTCGATGCAGGCGTCCGCGAGATCGAGCGACACATGCGTCTGATCGAGCAATACCTCGAGACGAGCCAGCGAATCACCCTCGGAGCGCGTGATGACGCGCCCCGGCCCACCAGGAGCGAACAGCTCACCGTAGGCGAGATATGGGTCGTCGCGGCGCAGGTCGACGTCGACGCCCGACGCGCGCGCGATCGGCCCGGTGATGCCGTATTGCTCGACCATCTCGCGAGAGACGACGCCAACGCCCTTCGTCCGCGCATTCAAGATCGGATTACCGACGATGAAGCTCTCGATCTCCGGCATGCGTGAACGCACGAGAGAAACGGCCGCCGCGGCGCGATCGAGCCACCCGGCCGGAATGTCGTCGCGCAGGCCGCCGACGCGGTTGAACATGTAATGCAGGCGGCCGCCCGCGATTTCCTCCATGACGCCCTGCAGCTCTTCGCGCTCACGGAACACGTAGAACATCGGCGTGATGGCGCCCAATTCGAGTGGATACGAACCGAGGAACATGAGGTGATTGAGCACGCGATTCAACTCGGAGAGCAGCGTCCGCGTCCACGTCGCGCGCTCAGGCACCTCCATGCCCAGCATCTTCTCGACGGCTAGGGCCACGCCGATCTCACTGCTGAACGCCGACAGCCAGTCGTGACGGTTCGCGAGCACGAGGATCTGGCGGTAGTCGCGCACCTCGAACAACTTCTCGGCGCCGCGGTGCATGTACCCGACGATCGGCTCGCACTTCGTGATGCGCTCACCGTCGAGCGTGATGCGTAGGCGCAGCACGCCATGTGTCGCCGGATGCTGCGGGCCGATGTTGAGCACCATGTCCGACGTCGCGAGCCCACCCGCGCCCATGCCGACGGTGAGTTCACGCGGGGACGACGCAGGAGACGACATGCCCCCAGTTTGCCAAACGCGACGACGCCCGCCGCGGCGCCGCGCCCTGATGGAGTGGGGCACGTGGGCGGCGAGGCGTGACGACGTGGCAGACGACGACGTGGCGAGGTGACCTGGGGGCCGTGGTGGCCGAGTTGCGGCTGAGGACTGACGTCGCGAGTAGCGCCGGGGCCATCATGGCGGGGCCGTGCGCCGCGCGTCGGTATATGGGCGTGGTGGGGAGCCTCGGGCGCGTGCGCCCAGTGCGGTGCGCGAACGTCGGGTGGGGGCTGAAACTCCGCCATGCGGGCTTTCGGCTCTCAGCACGGTCCTTCCGGGCTGTAATCCCGCATGGCGGCGTTTCGGCGCTGAGGTGCGCAACCCCGGTGGGTTGCGCACCTCGTGTCGACGCCGGGCCGAGGCGACAGCGTCGTGCGGCCATAGGCCCTCAGCGGCTCAGCGCGTGACGCACTCTTCGTCGCGCGTGGGTCGGACGTCGTCGAGCCAGCGTTCGATCTCGGCGTCGTGCTCGGCCGCGACGACGGGGCCGAAGCTCTCCGCGTGACGCGACTCGTCGAGACGCACGAGCACGACACCGCCGACGATGAACACGCCGCCGACGACCTGGACGAGCGTCGGGGCCTCGCCGACGAACATCCACGCGAAGGCGACGGCGAACAGCACCTCGAGCAGCGAGATGAAAGACGCGACCGTCGTGCCGAGGGCGCGGGCGGCGTAGATGCCCGTCGCGTAGGCGAGGGCCGCAGCGATGAGCGCGAGGCCGAGCACCGGCACCCAGAACGGCATCTGCGAACCGGCGAACGTGACGTCGGCGGTGCTGACCGAGACCGGCTGCACGCCGAGTGCGCACATCGCGAGCAGGATGACGGCGCCGACGCTCATGCCGCCACCGGCGAGTGCGATCGGGGGCAGCTCCGACTCCTCATCGCCCGCGATGACGAAGTACACCGTCAGGCACAGCGCGGCGCCCAGCGCCCACGCGATGCCGATGGGGTCGACGCTGAAACCGTTGAACACGTCGAGCACGAACAGCAGCCCGACGATGGCTGCGGCCGTCCCGGCGATCGTCAAGCGACGCGGCGTGCGGCCGTAGCGCGCCCACGCCCAGCCGACGAGCAGCATCGGCGCGAGGTACTCGATGAGCAGTGCGACGCCGACGCTGACGTGCGTGACGGCGTTGAAGTAGAACAGCTGGCAGCCGGCGACGCCGAAGATGCCGTAGAGCACGATCGGCTTGATGTTGTCGCGCAGCACGTGCCAGCGCCCACGCAGCGCCATCGCCGTCGGGATGGCGAGCGCGAGCGCTGCGATGCTGATGCGCGCCGCGACGGCCGTGACGGGCGTCCACCCGGAGCCGAGCAGTGCCTTCGCGAACGAACCGGACGTGCCGAACGCCGCACACGAGACAATGGCGATGATGAGGCCCATGCTCGTGTGGGACATCGCGCCGGATCGGCCCGGGCGCCTGCGGGTGGCGACGGGGATGGGCTCGATGTCGTGTGCGATCTGGCTGGGAGCCATGGGGGAACACCTCCAACTCTCGTGTAAGTGGTCAAAACCAGGAACACCGGTTACGTTAGACCTGGAAGAGGTCAGGAGTCAAAATGCCCTTTGGTCATGACACGGAGGACGGTCTGCTGTCCGTCGCCGCGCTCGTCAACACCGCCACGCCCGACGACACCCTCACCGAGATCGCCGACCTCGACGCCTTCGTCGAGTCCTGGGGGTACACCGGCACGCACGAGCGCACGCACGCCGAACTCGACGAGGTGCGCGTCCTGCGCCCCCGATTCCTCGAGGCGTGGTCACTGTCGCGCGACGAACTCGTCGCGTTCGTCAACGAGGTGATGCTGCAGTACCGTGCGCTGCCGCAACTCGTGCGTCACGACGAGTGGGATTACCACCTGCACGCGACGCCGTCCGACGCGCCACTGGCGAGTCGCATGGCGGTCGACGCCGTCATGGCGTTCGTCGACGTCATCCGCGCCGACGAACTCGACCGCCTCAAGATGTGCGCCGGTGACTGCGGGGGAGTGCTCGTCGACCTGTCGAAGAACCGCTCCCGCCGCTACTGCGATCGCGGGTGCGGAAACCGCGCCAACGTCGCCGCCTATCGCGCGCGCAAGGCGGCCGAATCGGTGTCCTGACGCTCGGTTCCGCTCGGCCCTGTCGATGCCGCGTCAGTCGTCAGCACCTTCGCCGAGGTCGGGCAGCCCGTTGCGCGCGAGGCGCCGTCGCCCGATCTCGTAGCCGACGTTCGTGCCGACGAGCATGAGCACGCCCGCGACGAGGGTGTAGTACCAATTCGCCGAACTGAAGTCGGGCATGACGTAGAGCGCGACGGCGACGAGGGAGACGATGCAGATCCACGTCGTGACGGGCGCGCCGGGAAGGCGGAAGTCGACGGCGTGAGCGTCGCCGCGCGCGACCGCGCGCCGGTAGCCGAGGGCCGTGACGAACGGTGACTGCGATCCCGAGTACGCACTGGTCGCCATGAGCATCGACAGCGCGAGGATCGAGCCAAGGTAGAACACGCCGAGGTGCACGACGACGGAGTTTATGTCGCGCGACTCGCGCCGCCGGAAGCGTTGCTGCTGTGGGCCGTTCGACTCCCCCTCGCCGGACGCGGCCAGGTGGCGCGTCTCGAGGCTGATCGTGCCAGGCGGGGGCGACAACCCCGGCGCGACGGGCGTTTGCGGGTGGTCGAGGGTGGCGGCGGCCGCGTCAGCCGATCGTCCGCGTGAACCACGCGAAGGCTCCGAGGCCACCCGGATGCGTGGCCGTCGCGAGCGCCGAGCGGGCCGCGAGGCGAGCGAGGTAGACGGGTGGGTCGCTCGAGGCGAGGGCGAGCGGAACGGGTTCCAGGGCCAGCTCGCCGAACAGTTCGAGCAGCACGTCGCGCTGGGTGCGCAGGTCGTCGACATCGAGGGAATCCAGCGCGACGTGCGCCGTCACGTCGCACGAACCGTCGGGAACGGGCGCGCACTCGCTGCCGTCCCGGAAGCCGGTGAGGGTGCCGAACGGCGGCCGCGTGGCGCTCGTGGACGTGTAGTCGATTCCGACCACGACGCTGCCAGCCGCGGCATGACGCGTCACCTCCGCGACGAGCGCCGCCCAGGCCGCATCACGCGTCATGCCGATCTCGACGCGCTCGCCGGGTTCGCGACGGGTGGCGTTCTCGCGGCCATCGGCCGGAGGTAGGGCGTCGTCAGGCACGGGGTGGGGCGGTGGATCGTCGGGGGCATCGATCGTGGGCTGGGCCGCCGACGAATGTGGACGAAGATCGCCGACGTGGACAGGCATCGCCGTTGGGGCATGACGGGCGGCCCACCGGGCGGCGGCGGGAGAGAGTGGGGCGCCGAGCGTCTCGTCCCCGTCGGGCGTGACGAGTACCTCGCGCAGGACACCGTCGTCGTCAGCCTCCGCGATGTCGCACGGCACGACGTCGAGCCACTCGTGCGCCACGACGAACGCCCGACGACCTTCGATGACGTCGAGCGACGGAATCGACGCCCCTCCCGCAGAACGCACCCAGGCGATGCGGCTGCTGAGTTCGGGCGGACGCTCGACGACGTCCACGCCCACGAGGTCGACGTCATCGACGAACCGGCTGACGGTGTCGAGCAGTTCGCCACGGCCGCAGGCGAAGTCGACGACAACGTCCGCGTCGATGCGTTCGGCCATGGCGACGATCGCCTGCGCGAGCACCTCGTCGACGCCCGGAATGCCCTGCGCGCTCGTCGCAAAATGGCCCCCGGGGCCCTCGTCACGTCGATAGAAACCGTCACGACCGTAGAGCGCGGCCTGCCAGGCATCGCGCCACGGCACCGCGTGGCTCACCGGCATGTCGGAGTTCTCGAACTGCTGCGTCACGTCGCGACTCTACGTCGCGCCCACGCGTCGACCGCCCATGTGCCGACCATGGCGGCGGCAGAATGGGGCCATGCCCTTCCTCTCGCTCGACGCCGACCTGCCGCCGGCGCGACGCGTCATCATCGCGGGGCCGTCGGGCAGCGGCAAGACGACGGCGTGTGCGCTCGTCAGCGATCGGATCGGGGTGCCGCATCATGAGATCGACGCGCTGTTCCACGGCCCCGGGTGGCAACCGCGCCCGCAGTTTCATGACGACGTCGCGCGGTTCGTCGCGACCGAGGCGTGGGTCACCGAGTGGCAGTACGGCGAGGTGCGTGGCCTGCTCGCCGAGCGCGCCGAACTGCTCATCTGGCTCGATCTGCCGCGCGGCACCGTGACACGGCAGGTCGTCAGCCGGACGCTGCGGCGACGTCTGCTTCGCCAAGAACTGTGGAACGGGAACACCGAAGGCCCGCTGCGCACCTTCTTCACCGACCCCGAGCACATCGTGCGCTGGTCGTGGCAGGGCCACGCGCGCTACCGGGGGCTCATCGGCGACGTCGCAGCTCGACGACCTCAGCTGCCGATCGTCCGCGTTTGTTCGCGACGTGAGCTGACGCATCTGATCGAACGACTGTCCCGCGCCTGAGCGCCGGCAGCGCATCGAAACGAGTCGCCCGCACTGACGGCCCGACGTGCGACGCCGCGTCCCGTCGAGCGGCCCGAAACGCACGCATCGAGCGCCGGGCGCCCCCGTCGAGCGACCAACGCGCATCCCTCACCGAGCACACGGCCCCGCAGTGACTCGAGGACCTCGCGGACGGGAGTAGCGTTGGGCGGGTGACTTTCGAGCAGCCGACCCCGCTCCCGGGTGCGCCGAGCCTGCGCGTCGGCGTCATCGGTGCGGGGCGAGTCGGTGCGGTGCTGGGGGCGGCGTTGCGCAAGGCGGGGCATGACGTCGTCGCCGTCAGCGGTGTGTCCGAGGCGAGCCGCGAGCGGGCTGAGGCGCTGCTGCCCGGAGTCCCCGTCCAGCAGCCGGTCGGCGTCGCAGCGGCCGCCGATCTCGTCCTGCTCACCGTGCCCGACGACGAACTCGCCGCTCTGGTCCACGGCCTCGACTTCCCCGGCACGCTCGGCCCGCGCATCGTCGTCCACACGAGCGGCGCGCAGGGCATCGGCGTGCTCGCGCCCGTCGTCGAGGCCGGCGGGGTGCCGCTCGCGATCCACCCGGCGATGACGTTCAGCGGCACCGCGGTCGATCTGACGCGCCTCGCCGGCTGCCCGTTCGCCGTCACGGCGATGCCCGACCACCGCATGGTCGCCGACGCGCTCGTGCTCGACATGGGCGGCGAGCCGTTCACCGTCGACGAGGCCGATCGCACGCAGTACCACGCGGCGCTCGCGCACGGCTCGAACCACCTCGTCACCCTCGTCGCGCAGGCCGCCGAGCTGCTGCGCCGCATCGACGTCGACGACCCGGGCCGCCTGCTGCGTCCGCTGCTCGAGGCCGCGCTCGACAACGCCCTCGAACGCGGCGACAAGGCGCTGACGGGCCCCGTCGCGCGCGGCGAC
The DNA here is from genome assembly GCF_044878485.1 of Dermacoccus sp. BD5. NCBI lineage: Bacteria > Bacillati > Actinomycetota > Actinomycetes > Micrococcales > Dermacoccaceae > Dermacoccus > Dermacoccus sp. BD5. Next base: position 173,003 of record NZ_JANJER010000004.1, read on the forward strand.
GCGGGCACGTTGACGCGTCACCTCGACATGCTCGAGGCGCTCGCCCACACTGGTGTGGCACTCGACATTCCCCCGACCTACCGCGCGCTCGCGCTCGCGACCGCGCAACGCAGCTCGGCGCGCGGCGCTCTCACCCCGATGCAGATCGACGCCGTCCTCACCGCGCTCGAGGGGCGCGGCGGGCCACCAGGCCAGGGCGGGGTGGGCCCCGAGCCCCCGACGCCCTGATCCGTCCGCTCCGATCGTTCCTCCACAATCTCCGACACCCACCCCGTCAGGTTCGAGCCCCGTCCCTGACCACGCCACCGGGAGCCACGCATGACCGCACCTGTCGTCACCCACGCCCGCACCGAGTTCGCCGACGCCCGCGGCCGCCTCGGCGGCAGCGTCGGCGTCGTCATGACGATGGGGGCCCTGCACGAGGGGCATGCGACGCTCATCCGTCGCGCGCGCGAGGAGAACGACGCCGTCGTCGTCACGATCTTCCTCAACCCGCTGCAGTTCGCGGCGGGGGAGGACCTGTCGCGCTACCCCCGCACGCTGCAGCACGACCTGGAGATCTGCGAGCGCGAGGGCGCCGACCTCGTGTTTGCTCCGAGCCCTGACGTCGTCTACCCCGACGGTGAGCCGGGCGTGCGCGTCTCGGCGGGCCCGCTGGGCGGCGTCCTCGAAGGTGCGTCGCGCCCCGGCCACTTCGACGGGATGCTGACGGTCGTCAACAAGCTGCTCAACATCGTGCACCCGACGCGCGCCTACTACGGCCAGAAGGACGCGCAGCAGTTGCTGCTCATCAAGCGCATGGTGCGTGACCTCGACATGTCCGTCGAGATCGTCGGCGTACCGACCGTCCGCGAGTCCGACGGGCTAGCCCTCAGCAGCCGCAACGCCTATCTGAGCGACGCCGACCGCGAGGTCGCGCTGTGCCTGTCGAAGGCCCTCCAGGCCGGTGAGGCCGCTCGTAACTCCGGCCCTGCCGCTGTACGGCGCGCTGCGCGGGACGTCCTCGTGCGCGAACCGCTGGCCCTCGTCGACTACCTCGTGCTCGTCGACCCTGTCACGTTGGAGCAGGTGCCCGAGTACTTCCGCGGGGAGGCGCTGCTCGCCGTCGCGGCCAAGGTCGGCACGACCCGGTTGATCGACAACGTCCCCCTCGTCGTCGGCGGTCGCGAGGCCTGAACCGCGGCCTCGTAGACTGAACACCTGGAGCGGCCCGGCGACGCGGCTGCACGTGAAAGGAAGTGGAGCCCGTGGACAGCCTGTGGCCGGCCATCGAGACGCTCATTCCGTCGATCGGAATTCTCGGCCTGTTCTACCTCATCCTGCGTCACATCATGGAGGGCGACCGGCGTGAACGCGTCGCGCAGGCGCAATGGGAGCGCGAACACGACCTGACGAAGGGTGCCGTCGCGCCCGGCGAGGAGGAGGCGCGTCTGCAGAATGCGCACCTGCCGAAGGCTGCACCCGGAACGATGAGTTCTCGCGCGACGACGCCCCCGGAATGATCGCCCCCATTCCAGTCGCGTGAATTGCGTCTGAAAAAACACTCGGGGAAAGAGCGAAATCGGTTGCCGGGTTTCGCTCTTTCGCTTATCGGACGGTAATGTCGGGTTCGTCGCCTCGCCCCTGCGAGGCAGAATCATTCGCACTTCGAAAGGAGCCGATCATGGCTCAGCGCATCCATGTCACGCTGGAAGACGACATCGACGGCTCGGACGCGAGCGAGACCATCCAGTTCGCCCTCGACGGTGTGAACTACGAGATCGACCTGTCCGACGAGAACGCCGCCAAGCTGCGTGATTCTCTCGCCACCTGGGTCGGTCACGCTCGTCGGGTCGGCGGTCGTAAGCAGCAGTCGAAGGCGTCCTCCACGCGCGGCGGTGGTCGTTCCGACCTCAATGCCATTCGTGACTGGGGCCGCGCGAACGGCTGGGCGGTCAGTGACCGAGGCCGCGTCTCGGCCGACCTCATGAAGGCCTACGACGCCGCCACGAAGAACTGACGTTCGCCACGGCGCGAAGAACTTCCAGAAAGGCCCTGTGCTTTCCGTGTGGAAAGTGCAGGGTCCTTCTGTCGTGTCGGCTCGACGCGCTTGCGTGCTCTTGTCTCGTTGTTTGATTCGTTCAGCGGAGCAGGGCGTCCATCGGGTCGGGCCGGTCGAGTCGTTCGTCGAGCACGTCGTGGAGGTCGAGCTGCCGCAGGGAGCCGGGCTTGGTGCGGGCCGTCTCGATCTCGTCCCACGTTCGCGGCGTGGCGACGAACGGCCGGTTGCGGCCACGCAGCGACCATGGGGTGATGGTCGTCTTGGCCGCGACGTTCTGCGACCAGTCGATGAACACCTTGCCGGGGCGTAGTGATTTCGTCATCTTCGCGGTGATGAGTTCGGGGCGCATCTCGGTGAGCTTCTCCGCGAGGGTGCGGGCGAACTCGCGAATATCGTCACTCGAATGGGTGCCGTCGAGGCGTGCGTAGATCTGCATTCCTTTGCTGCCCGAGGTGACAGGAACGCTGGGCCAGCCCAGAGAACCGAGCAGTTCGCGCAGCATGACGGCGACCGCGGCGCATTCGTCGAGCCCCGCGGGAGCGCCCGGGTCGAGGTCGAGAACGATGCGGTCAGGATTTTCGCGTTTGCCATCCCGCCAGCGCCACTGGGGTGTGTGGAATTCGAGGGAGGCGAGGTTCGCGAAATAACTGAGAGCGGCGACGGAATCGACGAACGGGTAGGTGACCTTGTCGATCTCTTCGCGTTCGATCCAGTGCGGTGCGCCCGATGGGGTGTTCTTCTCGAAGAACTCGAGTTTTCCGACACCATGCGGAAAACGCAGCCGGGTGACTGGCCGGTCTTTCGTCTGCGCGAGAATTCGCGGTGCCACGCTCGCGTAATAGTGCAGTACCTCACCCTTCGTCGTCTCCGTCGCGGGGTACAGGATCTTGTCGAGATTCGTCAGGCGCAGCGTCCGCCCGTCGACCTCGACGACGGTGGGGCTCACCTCGGGGCTCATGCGTCGTCCTCACGTGCGGCGATGTCGAGGCGCAGCCCGGTGTATGCGGGCTGACGCAGCCGCCCGCCGGCGCTGCGCCCCAGGTGGGTGACGTCGACGAGGATCTCGGGGCGCACCCAGTGGGTGCCGACGGCGTCCTCCGCGGCGAGAGCATCGCGCGGCACGGCCGGCTCGGGCGCCGGCGTCAGCCACTCGAGCAGCGCGCGCCCGGCCGCGGCCGAGAATCCGGTGCCGACGCGTCCGCGATAGACGAGCTCGCCGTCGGCCCATTCGCCGACGAGGATCGCGCCCAGCGCGCCGACGGTGCCGTCGACCGGTCGCCAACCGAGGACGACGAACGTCTCGCGGGTGCGGTGGACGCTCTTGAGCCAGTCCTCGCTGCGCACGCCCGGGCGATACGGTGAATCGACGCGCTTGCTGACGACGCCCTCGAGGCCCGCGTCACGGGTCGCGGCGAGCAGCGCGTCGCCGTCGTCATGCGCGGGCGGCACCTGGATCGCGGAGGCCGTGGCGCTCGATCCGTCGTCGCCCGAGCCACCGATTCCGGCGCCGTCGAGCAGTTCACGACGCGCGCTCCACGGCAGGGTGATGACGTCGTGCCCGGCGGCGCGCAGCACGTCGAACGTCATGAGCTGCACAGGAGTTCGTGCGAGGGCCGCGGCTTCGTCGGGGCTGGCGGCGCGCATGCGTGAGCGTCCGCCGCCGGGGGCGAGTCGGTGCATGACGGCGCGGAAGTCGGGCCGCCCGTTCGTCAGGGCGACGAGCTCGCCGTCGAGGACGAGGTCGTCGAAGTCGCGCAGGCGTGAACCGGTGATCTCGGGGAAGCGCGCGGAGCAGTCGGCGCCGGAGCGCGTCGCGATCGTCACCTCACCGCCGCGGACGGTGACGATGGCGCGGACGCCGTCCCACTTCACCTCGTGGCGCCACGCGGGCCCGCTCGGCACGTGAGGTGTCGGTGTCGCGAGCATCGGGCGCATAGGCTCACCCTAGATGTGACACCGCACGAGCGAGAAGGGCGCGAAGGGGATGCGAGCGATCTGGAAGGGTGCCGTCAGTTTCGGCCTCGTCAACGTGCCGGTACGCCTGTACTCGGCGACGGAGAACCACGACGTGCAGTTCCGTCAGGTGCACGAGAAGGACGGCGGACGCATCAAGTACCAGCGTGTCTGCTCGATCGACGGCGAGCAGGTCGCCTACAGCGACATCGCGAAGGGGTACGAGACGCCCGAGGGGCAGATGGTCGTGCTGACGGACGCAGACCTTGCCGACCTGCCGCTCGTCACGAGCAAGGAGATCGCCGTCGACCGGTTCGTGTCGGCCGAGCAGATCAGCCCGCTCGTGCTCGACAAGGTCTACTACCTCGAGCCCGACAAGGCGGCACTCAAGCCGTACGCCCTGCTGCGTAGCGCGCTCGAGGAGAGCGGGCGCGTCGCCGTCGTCACGGTGTCGTTGCGCACGCGCGTGACGGTGGCCGTCCTGCGCGTCAAGGGCAAGGCCATCGTCCTGCAGACGTTGCTGTGGCCCGACGAGGTGCGCGAGCCCGACTTCGCCGTCCTCGAGGCGAAGGCGGAGGTGACGGATTCGGAGCAGGCGATGGCGGCGATGCTCGTCGAGTCGTTGTCGGGTGACTTCGACCCCGAGGCGTACGAGGACACCTACGAGCAGGCCGTGCGCGAGGTCGTCGAGGCCAAGCTCGCGGGCGGCGAGGTCAAGGAACCCGAAGACAAGCCGGAGGAGAGCGCCGAGGTCGTCGACCTGCTCGCCGCCCTGCAGGCCAGCGTCGACCGGGCCAAGAAAGCACGCGGCGAAGCAGCGAGCTGACGTGCTCAGCCGCGCTGGGCGCCGTGTGATACTCGGACGATGATGGCAAACCCCGACGCGCCCGACGTCTACGACGCTTCGTTCGAGCAGCAGATCGGGGTGTTCATCGACCAGCACCGTGCCATGATCGCTGCGTCCCTCGACGGGTTGAGCGAGGCCGAGGCCCGACGTCGGCTCGTCCCGTCGACGACGACGCTGCTCGGCCTGGTGAAGCACGCGACGTTCGTCGAACGGGTCTGGTTCGAGGAGGCCCGTACAGGGCGCAGCCGTGCAGAACTCGGCCTGCAGCCCGGGCCCGACGAGTCGTTCGACCTGACGGACGCCGACACGTCGGCGTCCGTGCTCGACGTTTTCGCTCGCGTCTGCGAACGATCGCGACGCGCCGTGGACGGGGTGGGCGGAGACACCATCTGGTCAGGAAACCGGCGCGGCCCGTTGACGTTCGCTGGATCCTGCTCCACGTGCTTCGCGAGCATGCCCAGCACTGCGGGCACGCCGACATCCTGCGCGAACAGGTCCTCATGGAACGTAGCCGCTCGAGGTGATCGCCTCGGCGCCCCGGCTGTTGGCGGCGCAGGCCATGTCGATCGGCGCGGAACGCCCCAGCGGGGCAGGTGTCAGCGGATGACGCGGACGACGCGGTTCGTCAGCAGGTCGTGGGCCGCACGTCTGACGAGCGCGTTGGCATCCGGGTGCTCGCCGAGGGTGGCGGTGCAGACGTCGACGAGGTCAGCCAGCGAGCAGGGGCCGTCGAGCAGCGTCAGGTGGATGACGGCGCCGAGACCGTGCAGGTGCGCGGGCGTCGAGCCGATGAGCGTCAATACCTCGAGCGCGTCCTCGTCGACGAGGGCGTCGACGAAGGGTGCGAGCGTCAGAACGGTGTCGTTGGTCAGGGCCTCGGCGCGGTCCGCAGGGCTCGCGACGGGATCCTCGCGCGTGGCGAAGGCGCGATCATCGTCGCCATCGCCGGCCGTGACGGCGGCATCCAGCGTCGCCGACGCGAGCGGCAGATATGGGTCGACGTCGGGCTGCTGCGTCCACCACGTGCCGGGCACGTGACGCCAGAACGGCTCCTGCGGCGCCAGCGTGAACACGTCGCGCAAGAGGGGGAGCGTGTCGGCGATCTCGCGATAACGCAGACGTTGGACGCCGCCGCCGGCGAGGGCTATCCGGGCGAGCAGGTCGAGGCAACCGTCGATCTGCGGCATCGCCGACGACTGCGGCAGGATGAGCGTCAACGCCTCGAACAGCGGCATCTCGCTCAGCTCTGCCTCGCCGGGCTCGTGAGTGCCGGCGCTGTTGTCGTCCTCGGCATCGATACGGTCGGGCGCGGCGCGCGTGGCGTCAGCTTCCGCATCGCCGCCGTTGACGCTCTCGTCAGGGCGGGCGTCGTCACGAATGCGGTCGAGCAGGACGAGCGGCCCGAGCCGCAACGCGCCCTCACGAGGCGGCGCCATGTCGAGGTCGTCGGGGCAGTGCTGCGTCTTGACGCCGGAGACACCCGGGTTGACGAGCACCGACAGCGGCTTGGGGTAGGCCATGACGTCGCGGCGGTCGTTGAAGATGAGCGTCTCGTCGGTGACGTAGCCGTAGCCGTGCGTGCAGTAGTGCTGCGTCGCCGTCGTCTTGCCGGTGCCCGATGCTGCGAACAGACCGGCGACGACGCCCGTGTCAGGGTCGCAGACTCCACCGGCGTGGAGCATGACAAACTCGCCCGCACGCGCCGAGATGGCGCGGCCGGTGAGCGTCGTCGTCAGCGTGTAGTCGCCGGTGTCTGAGCCGCTGCCGGGGGCGTCATCGATTCGATCGACGGTGATCGTCTTTGCGATGTCGACCGGCTCGACCTCAGCCGTCCCGGCTGCTCGCAAGCCTGCGGCGCTCTCGCTGCCGACCGAACTGCCACCCGGACCCACCCGATGTGGCGCGCTCGGCAAGGGCGCGATCGTGCGCTGTGACGGCGCGTCCGGGCGGCACCAGTGCCACTGACGCGCGACGGCGTCACGACGCTCGGGCTGCACGTTCACCGCGAAGTCGAGGCCGAAGACGCGAAGCTCGAGGGGGCCGTCAGTCACGTGTCCAGCTTATCCGTGACGACCGTCATGGATGTGGCAGACGCACGAGGGCATGCGCCCCTGCCGACCGGGATCGGGGCGCGAGGTTCCGCCCTGGGCGAACGCAGCAGCCAAACGCGCCCGGCGCGGAACACGGCGGGCACACGCGGCGTTGGCACCTTCGAAGACCGGTGGTGGATCCGGCGTCACGCTGACGTCGTCACCCGCCCCGGCTAGCATCGTGTGAGATCTCGGCATCGAGGAGATGACATGTTCGAACGGTTCACCGACCGCGCCCGTCGGGTCGTGGTGCTCGCGCAAGAAGAAGCGCGCATGCTCAACCACAACTACATCGGCACGGAGCACATCCTCCTGGGCCTCATCCACGAAGGGGAGGGCGTCGCCGCGAAGGCGCTCGAATCCCTGGGTATCTCGCTGGACGCCGTCCGCGAGCAGGTTCAGGAGATCATCGGCCAGGGGCAGCAGACGCAGTCCGGCCACATTCCCTTCACGCCGCGCGCGAAGAAGGTTCTCGAGCTGTCCCTGCGCGAGGGGCTGCAGCTCGGTCACAGCTACATCGGCACCGAGCACATCCTGCTCGGCCTGATCCGCGAGGGTGAGGGCGTCGCCGCGCAGGTGCTCGTCAAGCTCGGCGCAGACCTGTCGACGGTGCGCACCACCGTCATCCAGCTCCTGTCCGGATACCAGGGCAAGGGCGAGCCGCAGGCCGCGGGCGTCGGCGCGTCGTCGTCGGGAGGCCCCGCCGAGGGCACCCCGGCCGGTTCGACGGTGCTCGACCAGTTCGGTCGCAACCTCACGCAGGCTGCCCGTGAGGGCAAGCTCGACCCGGTCATCGGGCGTGAGAAGGAGATCGAGCGCGTCATGCAGGTGCTGTCGCGCCGTACCAAGAACAACCCGGTGCTCATCGGTGAGCCCGGCGTCGGCAAGACCGCCGTCGTCGAGGGTCTTGCCGCTGACATCGTCACGGGTGACGTGCCGGAGACACTCAAGGACAAGCACCTCTACACCCTCGACCTCGGCTCGCTCGTCGCCGGTTCGCGCTACCGCGGTGACTTCGAGGAGCGCCTCAAGAAGGTGCTCAAGGAGATCCGCACGCGTGGCGACATCATCCTGTTCATCGACGAGATCCACAGCCTCGTCGGTGCCGGTGCGGCCGAGGGTGCCATCGACGCTGCCTCGATCCTGAAGCCGATGTTGGCTCGTGGCGAGCTGCAGACGATCGGTGCGACGACGCTCGATGAGTACCGCAAGCACATCGAGAAGGACGCGGCGCTCGAGCGCCGGTTCCAGCCGATCCAGGTCAACGAGCCGACGATCCCGCAGGCCATCGAGATCCTCAAGGGTCTGCGCGACCGCTATGAGGCGCACCACCGCGTCACGATCACGGACGCCGCGCTCGTCGGGGCCGTCAACATGGCCGACCGGTACATCACCGACCGCTTCCTGCCGGACAAGGCGATCGACCTCATCGACGAGGCGGGCGCGCGTCTGCGGATCCGTCGCATGACGGCTCCGCCGGAGCTGCGCGAGTTCGACGAGAAGATCGCTCACGTGCGTCGTGAGAAAGAATCGGCCATCGACAGCCAGGACTTCGAGAAGGCCGCTGCCCTGCGTGACGACGAGCGCAAGCTCGTCGAGGAGAAGGAGGCCAAGGAGAAGGAGTGGAAGGCCGGCGACGTCGACCTCGCCGCCGTCCTCGACGAGGAGCTCGTCGCAGAGGTTCTCGCCGCGTCGACCGGTATCCCCGTGTTCAAGCTGACGGAGGAGGAGTCCTGGCGTCTGCTGCGCATGGAGGACGAGCTGCACAAGCGCGTCATCGGCAACGACGACGCCATCAAGGCGCTGTCGCAGGCCATCCGACGCACGCGTGCCGGCCTCAAGGACCCGCGCCGTCCCGGTGGTTCGTTCATCTTCGCCGGCCCGACGGGTGTCGGCAAGACGGAGCTCGCCAAGTCGCTCGCCGAGTTCCTCTTCGGTGACGAGGACGCGCTCATCACGCTCGACATGTCCGAGTACGCGGAGAAGCACACCGTCTCGCGTCTGTTCGGTTCGCCCCCCGGCTACGTCGGCTACGAAGAGGGTGGCCAGCTGACGGAGAAGGTGCGTCGCAAGCCGTTCTCGGTCGTGCTGTTCGACGAGGTGGAGAAGGCTCACGCCGACATCTTCAACTCGCTGCTGCAGATCCTGGAGGACGGTCGCCTGACCGACAGCCAGGGCCGCGTCGTCGACTTCAAGAACACCGTCATCATCATGACGACGAACCTCGGCACGCGTGACATCGCGAAGGGCGTCTCCCTCGGCTTCGCCGCGGGCAACGACCAGCGCAGCAACTACGACCGGATGAAGGCGAAGGTCGGCGAGGAGCTCAAGCAGCACTTCCGTCCCGAGTTCCTCAACCGTGTCGACGACACGATCGTGTTCCCGCAGCTGTCGCAGGCCGAGATCGTCGAGATCGTCGACCTCATGGTCGCGAAGCTCGACGAGCGCCTCAAGGATCAGGACATGGCGATCGAGCTCACGCAGGGCGCGAAGGATCTGCTCGCAAAGCGCGGGTACGACCCGGCTCTCGGTGCACGTCCGCTGCGTCGCACGATCCAGCGCGAGATCGAGGACCAGCTGTCCGAGAAGATCCTCTTCGGCGAGATCTCGAAGGGCGACCTCGTGCTCGTCGACGTCGAGGGCGAAGGCAAGGAGGCGACGTTCACGTTCTCCGGCACGCCGATCTCGCTGTCGAAGCACACGCGGGCGTCTGACAAGGTCGACACCGACATGAAGGGCGCGACGCCGAGCAGTGACGACCTGTCGGGTCCGATCGACTTCGGTGGCGCCGTCGGCGGTGGTCCCGGTGGCGGCGAAGGCGCTGCCGCGGTCTGATCGACGTTCCGACCGTGTCTGATGCGCGGTGACCTGTGCGGTGGGGGCCCCCCCCCCGGGGGGGGGGGGGGGGCGCCCGGGGGGGGGGGGGGGGGGGGGGGGGGGGGGGGGGGGGGGGGGGGGGGGGGGGGGGGGGGGGGGGGGGGGGGGGGGCGCCGCCCGCCGGCGGGGCGCCCCCCCCCCCCGGGGGGGGGGGGGGCCCCCGCCCCGTCAGGGGGTGGGGTCTGCCTCGGGCCGCTTCGACCGTGACGGCGGTGGGTGGCTCTAGGGTGGAGGCATGCAGAAATGGGAATACTTCA